>JAGHDU010000036.1 GCA_021159785.1 Staphylothermus sp.
AATTTGTCCTTCTTAACCCGCGTTATGGTATTAAAGAAATTAAATTCTTTGTTTTAGTGCATCACATTGATGTAAATAAACTTGGTAGTATTGCTGGACGTGTATTTAAGGTGAGCTATATGGATAGGGAAGGTAACGAGTACAGCGAATATCAGCTGAGATTAATGAAGATGACGTGGAATGATGTGAGAATGAAGTTGTATGAAATCAATGTTGAAAGATTTATTAAGTCGGATCCTAGCAACTATGTTCTTGAACTTCATAGAGTTAGATATACTATGTTCAGTAAGTTGAGAAACGTGTATAATTCTCTTAGATATGTAAGGAAACAGTTGAGGTATGGTCGGCAACCTGATCGATGGTGGTTTGCGAAGAAGATGGTCTATCTGATAAATGGATTTGAGTATGTTAAGTGGGAGAAATCACCTGTTCCTATAGGGTTAAAGAGAGCGTTTGAGAAATATGTTAATGGCGGTTTGGAAGCTCTACTATCTTATATCTATAACAGATATCTGCAGGGTATCGATAAAGAAGTGTGGGAATTTATCAAGTCTTATGTCTATGGATTTACTAGGAGCTGGTGGTGGGTATGAGTAGAGTTAAGTTAAAGGTGAAGATTTCGGAGGAAGCTTATGAGGTGCTCTATTATTTGGCTAATATCTATAGGTGTAGTATTGATGAAGTAGTAGAAATGGCCCTAACAGATTTCTGGCTCAAGCATATGGGAATTAATGTTATTCCTAGTGATGGTATTCCAGAGGATGATGTAAAAATTATGGTTGTTGGGTGCGATATAAAGAATAATATTCGTTAATGAAATAAGTTATGAATATATAAAACATGGGACAATGTTACTGAAAATCCCTTCACGGAAGCGATATAAAGTCTAAGGTGTAGATATATAATTAGGGTATTATATTATGGTTGAATATCGTTTTAATGTAGGTGAGCAGGAGAAACATGAAATTTATATAAGATGGTCGGAGTGGAGCGGTAAATTAATAGTAGATCTCGATGGTAAAAGAATAGTTGATACATATTTTTGGAGCTTTAAAAAAGAGTTAGAGCTAGATGTAGGAAAGAATGAGAAGCACCGTGTAAAAATAATCTTAAAAGGGATATTTATACCTAAAGCTGAAGTCTACGTAGATAATAAGCTTGTTTATAGTACATAAATCCTACTTATCTTCTCCATTTACTATTGATGTACGAGTCTATTTCGATTTCTCTCCTTACGTGTTGCTTCCCCAATACGGTTGCTATTATATAGTTTCTATTCTTCAGCGGTTCTGGAAGTTCATAATTCCAAGTAATTTCATATTTACATAGCTGTTCTTTTGTACACAGGTTCCATAGAATAAGCTCTATCTTGTTGTCTAAATTCTTCAACTGTATTTTATACAATGTTTCTAGTTCCTGTAGCAATCCCAGCTGTTTCAGTCCGTAGGATACCGAACGTGCCCACGGCCATGAGTACGATCCTCTACTAAAGATCTTGTGTATGATTTTCCTAGATTCTTCATGTCCTAATGTATGCAAAATCATTATCCCTTCCGTGTAGCCTAGCTTCTTTAGCAGGTTTGCTATTTCCTTGCTTCTTATCGCTCTGAACTTACCTGCCTTGGTTTTCCTAATATAATAAATGAAAATATCTCTGTGCCATAGCCAAAGTACTTCATTTTCTCGAAGTGGTAATAGTGTATGTACCAATAAATCTAGTGCTACAGCTTTCTTGCCTTTTCTTACTAGTTCCCTTGCTTTCTCTACTATCTGTTTGGTATAGTGAGAAAGCCCAGGGCCTATCTTAAGTGGTTTGGAAGCTATTCTTAGGTGTCTTATTGTGGCTCCAATCTTTCCACTTTTAGAGCGTTCGATATCAAATAAATCACTTACTTCTCTTGGGTCTACTAAAGCTATGTAAGAGTCTCCTAGTTTCTTGATAAGCCCTTTTCTCTTTAGTTGCTGGAGTTGTTTTCTAACAGTGTTTTCACGGACTAACTTGTCTGATATATACCTGTATATTTTGTATAGTTCTTTAAATGTAGCTTCCTTAGCTAGGTAGATGTACCAGAGTAGTGCGTACTGTATTGAATGTTTATTTGCAAGTTTCTTCAGCTCCTTGAGAAGCTCTTTATCTATTGCTTGCCTTTGCTCTTCCGCTATGTAATCTACCAGCTTTCTTTGGATCATTCTATCACCTGTAGTATTTTCTTCATTTCTTGTCTTCCTATCTCTTCAGCTAACATGTCGGCTGTTTTGGTGTCCGCTCTCCACCACAATAGTTTGCCGTTATTGGGGTCTTTATAGGGGCGGACAATTCCCCATTTTTCTAGTCTTCTTAAGTATGTAGAAACGTATGCGTGGTGATAGCTCCTGTTTAGTATTCTAGATACTTCCCTTGCTATTTCACCAGCTGGTATAGGTATCTTGGCAGTAAATACGACGTATACTAGTGTTCTCAAGAAGTCGTTGTTGAGTATTTTAGCTACTACTAGGTGTGGCTCATATTGTACTCTCCTTGTTTTCCTCTTCTTCTTGGGCATCCTCCTCCCCATCTAATAAAGGTGATATGTATTTTTATAATTGCGAGATAGGTATGAAACATAAACGAGACTTAAGCGAGAAATAGAGAAGGACGGAGGCCTCCTCAAGGGGCTCGTGGATGGCGGAACGGGCTGGTTCTACTGGGCGTGCGGGTGCGTGTATAATTTACATATAGTTTATGTTGAGTATAATTGTAATTTCTGATGAAGGTGGGTCCTCAGAGTCCTTCTACCTAGGTATATTATATAGTATGTGCTTAGTGAGATTGATTTTTGCGTGAGCTTATAAAGAAAAATGACATATTCTTTTTAAGCTTCTGCCATTTTCTGAGGCGTAATGCTGGTAAAGATAATGATGG
>JAGHDU010000217.1 GCA_021159785.1 Staphylothermus sp.
ACAGAGGATCGTGAACACGTTGAGGAAATCCTTGGAAGCATGGGTTGGAGACTGGAGGAAGAGGACATAGAGGCGCTAGAGAGGATCTAGCGTGGTTTATAGAAGATTACTCACCGAGATTGGTATGGGCATAGACTTAATCGGTAGAGATGTAAATGAAAGTGTAAAAAGAGCTATCAACGACATTGTTCATCGTGTATGTATAATGTACTTTAGGGAGAAAGGGATAAGTTTCAGTCAGGTCAAATTAATTGTGGATATCTATACGCCTTATCCCTATAGGATTAGTAGAGAAAAAGTTGCTGATTTTTTACCAGTTAAGCCCAGTGAACTTGTAGTTAATGTTTACAATGGAGGAGCACTTGTAAAAGGTTTAGATGAAATCATAGTTTCCATAGTTGCAATAACTATTCTGATACCAGAAGAATAAAGTAAAAGATCAAATTAATACGCTGAGCTTAGCAACCACTGGTTTTCAACATATACGTTTCGTAAACCATTCCGCTTAGCGATTTCTACAGCTTTTTTGGCATGATTAATACTTGTTCTAGGTAAATCCGTTAGAAGGTAGTCTGGATGGAATCCAAGAAAGATGTATGGTATATCCCGATTAAGTTCAGCCACATATTTAGTCATATGGTCGATTTCATATTCATCAATATACCCAGGTACTAGAAGAGTTGAGATGACAATTAATGGAGGCTCTGGTCTATGATTAAAGTACTCTGCAGCTAATGTAATGTTTTTCTTAATTAACTCTAAGTGTTCTCTCTTATCTATTCCCGTTAGTGCTGAATAAACTTCGTAACTCCAAGCTTTAAAATCAATTTTGACTATGCCGCCTGTTTCGAGACTTAATTCAACTGCTTTTTCGAATAAGTTTGGATTCCATAATCCATTTGTTTCCCAGCATACTCTGAATACCTTAAGTCCTATTTTTCTAACCTTTTCTAGCATTTTCTTGGCTGAGTAAAGTGCGTGTGTAGACCAGGGTCCGGGATCTCCTCCAAAGAAGCAGACACATGTCGTTTTCAAGTTCACGGCTTCCAAGAGGTCATTGATGGTTAGTAATGGTTTCTTGTCTCTAGTCATTTTCCTATATTCCCAGTTTTGGCAATATAGACAATCCATATTACATGAACCATGAAATACAGCTATATTGAGGAAACCTCTTTCGCCATTTGGTGTTAGTGCATACCTTGGATAACCTCTTCCTGTAACCGCGGGGCATACGCTGTAAGCTACACAGTTGGTTGGGTGCGGATCATAGTAGTGTAGTCCAATCGATATTTCGTGTCGAGTCGTGATCGGGATAATCGAATTATTAATTCTTATTTTGGAGCCACAATATCCTCTTGTAGATGGTGCTAAAACGCATCCTCTTCCACAAATGTTGCATTTAATTCCGTTTTCAAAGCTAGGCGTTCTTTGTGGTAATTCGTATCTATTTCTGCTAAATTCGTGAGCTTTTCTAATTATGTTATAAGCTTTAGAATAATGACTCCGTAAACAATCGACACATACACCTATGGTCTCTGAAATGAGTATTGATTTCTTACCACATATCTTGCATATACCCAATATCTCAGCCATTATCTGTGGTCTAAAACAATTCCTTATTTAACTTTACATAGTCACTATAATAGAATGGTGCAAATGAAAATACAGCAATAAGTTCAGGAATAGCGGCGCCGGGTGGGAGATCTCTGAATAAGTGCGGGTACCACATTATTATTTGAAGGATAGCGATTGTTCCGGGGATAAAAGTCTTCTCTTTAACACTTATGTAGAGTAAGTACGCTATTAATCCTAAGAAGAACATTACAGATACTATGAAGTGTAACCTACCATATATTTCATCGTATACTCCAATCAATATGAGCATGAAACCAGTATAAGTCAGAATAACGGCTCTTCCCTTATCATATGAGAACATATACTTTGTACTTAGAATACTTACTAGGTAACCACCAATGACAAGTCCTAGATTAAATATTGGTGCTGCTCCGCTTTTGGTTGCATGACCTAGATCACTCAAAGCATTATACCAGATATGGAACCATGGCGATATAATTATTGATACAAATATCAGGAGTAATGGTAAGCATATACTTGTAATTACCAAGAATTGCATATGGGATAATCTCATTTTACCACCAAGTATATAATTATATTACAAGATTATTGAAAAACTTAAAGAAGGTGCTACAAATAGTATTAGAGCATGGTGTTCCCTCATGGATAGTTCTTTTATTACATTAAAACCAATAGGGATTGTTCATACTTCGGCATCGATTGAGGAAATTAAAAATAGTTACGATGGCGTTGAAGGGATTATTGAAATTTTCCCTGAATACGAGCAAGGTCTATATGGAATAGAGGAATTTTCACATATAATAATAGTAGCATACTTACATAAAGTAACTGATGAACAACGTAAAGTCTTAAAAGTAAGACATAGAAGACTGGCTAGATTCGGAATTAGGATAGATGATTTGCCCGAAGTCGGTGTTTTCTGCACAGATTCTCCTCATAGACCTAATCCCATAGCATTGTCTATCGTAGAGCTTCTTGAACGTAATGGTAGGTTCCTAAAAGTCAAGGGTCTTGATTTATTTGATGGTACACCGGTACTTGATATTAAAGCATATACTCCAGACAGATGTATCTCAGAACCACGTACTCCTTGGTGGTATAAAGAACTCGAAAAAAGGGTGGCAGAGAAATTCGGTAATGTGAAATGGGTTTAAGTAGGTGAAGTTATGGCTAGGTTTTGTATATATTGTGGTAGAGAGGATACGACAACTAATCCAGTAATTAATGGTGTTTGTTTAGAATGCAGGATTAAGCGTGACGAACTAGTTATGCTTGAGAAGAATGAATTATGGGTAGAGTTTTGTAAAGTTTGCGGTTCTGTCAAAATAGGTTATAAATGGATCGAGACTAGTGGATTTGAAGAAGCAATAGGTTATATTATTAACAGCGTTGTGCCAATTATAATTAAGCAAGGCTCGGGGGCCAGTAATATACAAATCGACTCGTATGAATTAGTGACATCTGCTTCTTGGAGAACTATCGTACGCGT
>JAGHDU010000107.1 GCA_021159785.1 Staphylothermus sp.
ATTATCCACATAGTGGATTTTTCTAAGGACATTAACCAAGTCATCAAAGAATTAGTAGAGACTAGGAAAATTCTAGAGAAAATAGGTATTCATGGAAAACCAACAATATTAGCGCTTAATAAAATAGATCTTGTAGACAATATTGATGAAAAAATCAATATTATACTAGAACATCTAGATAACAATGAAGTAGTCATACCTATTTCTGCAATTAAGAAGACCAATATAGAGAAATTATTATGGTATATAAAACAGATAATTGCGGGGAATAATATTGACAAAAATATATGTGCTAAGATATGGACATAGACCTGAGAGAGACAAGAGAATAACTTCTCACGTAGCACTTGTAGCTAGAGCATTCGGTGCCCACGGGTTCATACTTGAAGACATAGTGGATGAGAAGATATTGGAAACAATTAGAAAAGTCGAGGAGAGATGGGGTGGAAGACTATACGTTGAAATGGGTGTTGATTCTAGAAAATATGTGTTAGATTGGAAAAAGAAAGGCGGAATAGTAGTGCATCTAACAATGTATGGTCTACATATAGATGATGTAATAGATGAGATAAGAAACCTCGGTAAAGACATACTAGTGGTTGTTGGTGCAGAAAAGGTACCTCCATTCTTTTATGAACATGCTGATTATAATGTAGCTATCGGTCATCAACCACACTCAGAAGTAGCAGCATTAGCAATATTCCTAGATAGATACTACCAAGGAAAGGAACTACATTTATCATTCCCCAATGCGAAATTAATAATAGTGCCCTCACCGAAAGGTAAAAAGGTGATAACTGTTGCCAAGAAGGAAGAAAAAAGGAAAGAAAACAGAGAGAAAACTGGAGCTAAGTGATCGAGAAAAATACTTCTTGTCAGCATTTATGGATATTGTTGAAAATATGTATGGACCTACAGCAAGAAAAGTTCTTGAATACATAGTTGAATCAAATGGAGTAGTTGCTGAAGAAACTCTTGGAAAAGAAATAGGTATAAAATCTAATGAGGCGCGAAAAATTCTACAAAAATTAGCAGATGAAGCTATCCTAGGGTATAAAACAGGGAAAATAGGGGATAAGACCTATCATCTATGGATACTAAACTTAGACCAAATTGAGGGAATACTTATCAATAGACTTAAAAAAACACGTGAAAAACTCCAATTGCGATTAAACTATGAAAAAGAGAACACATTCCTTTTATGCCCAGTTTGCGGTAGGCGATATGGACTCGATGAAGCATTTGATTATGAATTCACATGTCCCTATGATGGTGGTCAACTCATAGAATTCGATAACTCTGATATCGTAATGTTTCTCGAAGAAAAGATAAAGGAGATAGACGAAGAGTTATCAAAACTAGGGGCATTATAGAAATGAGCAAAATAAAATACATAGATTTGTTTTGTGGTGCTGGTGGGTTTTCTGAAGGGTTTCATTTAGTAGGTAAATACAAGCCTATTTTAGCAATAGATAATTTTCGTCCAGCAGCACAAACCTTCAAGGCTAATTTCCCTGCAACAACCGTATTATTAGAAGACATAAAAGAAGTAACAAAACAAACACTAGAAGAGATCCTTGGTGACTTTTCTAATATAGACATGGTAATTGGGAGTCCCCCATGTGAACCTTTCACAGGAGCTAATCCTAGACGCGAGAAGAATCCTATCGATAGATTATATAAAGATCCTATGGGGCAATTAACACTTCATTTTATACGTTTGGTAGGCATAATAAAACCAAAGATCTTTATAATGGAGAATGTACCTGCTATAATGGAGAATGGGTTAGAACATGCTCTTAGGGTAGAATTCCGTAGAGTAGGTTACAATAAGATCTACTTTAATGTACTCAAAGCAGAAGACTGCGGTTCCCCTAGTCATAGGGTTAGAGTATTCATATCTAATATACAATTAAAACCAAAGAAAGTAAGCAAGAGAATAAGGGTTATTGATGCCCTAAAAGACTTGCCAGAGCCCGGAAGCAGGTTCCCACCAAACCATGATCCCCCGCCACCTCTTCCTATAAGGAAGCTTAAAAGGATATCTCGTTTGAAATGGGGAAACGCTCTTATTTATTATGAAGGCGCGAAACGTAGGTTACCGAACTTAATAAGGTTAGATCCATATAAAACTGCTCCAACTGTTCTAGGTAGTTCAAGATTTATACATCCTTTCGAGAATAGATTCTTAACTGTCAGGGAACAAGCCCGATTAATGGGTTTTCCTGATACATTTGTATTTTTTGGAGGTAGAGACGAACAGTACAATATGATTGGAGAAGCAGTTCCAGTCCCTCTAGCAAAAGCTATAGCTGAATATGTTCTTGAAGTATTTGAGGAGGTGTAATTTTGATATGGAGAAGATATATTTAGTACTCTATGCCCCTACAAGCGTTCAGAGAATAATTGATTTCCTTAAAACAGTTTATGCATGGAACAATGCTGTACCAGTTATAATTAAACCTATCGGAGCAGCAGCACAAATAGGTGTCCCTGAAGCTCATAGACTTGCATATAAAGCTGGAAAACCATTAATCGTTTTACCCGAGATAAATGATCTTAGAGAAGTTCTGGGTTTAAAGAATATATATTGTATTACAGACTATGGTGAAACAAAGAAAATAACTGATATTGTTACGGAAAAAACAGCATTCATAATTAGCGGTGGTGAACAAGAACCAAGTAAGAAGGAATTAATTGACATTGAAACGATAAAATTAGAAGAAATTCCAATGAATATACCAGCAACAGCTTTGACTGCACTCATATTATATGTTTTAAGTAAAAAAAGCCTCTAATACAAGTAACCTACAGCGTAAGATATCCTTATTTTCTTACTTATCTCATCTAGTGTTCTCCAGTCTTCATATTCAAGTCTCCAACCAACACTTCCAGCATTATCAACAACTTGCTCGGGTTTCTTAGCACCAGGAATTGGGAGTATGTTTTTACTATACGATATTATCCAGTTAAGAGATATTTGAGCGGGTGTTTTCCCATATTCCTTACTCAATCTTAATAGTTCATCAACTAATGGTTGGATTTGCTTAAAGTTTCCTGGGTGGAAAACTGGCTCTGATTCTCTCACATCAGTGAATTTTGGCAGGTTTTCTAAAGTATATTTTCCTGTGAGAGCGCCTTTTGCAAGAGGACTCCATGGTAGGAATATCATATTGTTTTTCTCAGCATACGGAATAAGTTCTATTTCGGCTTGTCTTTCGATTAAATTGTACCTGTACTGCATGAACTTAATATCTGTTCTAGACAAACAACTTCTAACTTCTTCAATTAATGCTACAGGATAATTGCTTACACCTAGATATCTTATTTTGCCGAGCTCTACAAGTCTCTCAAGAGCTCTCATGTAGGGACATGTTGGGTGATTATGCCAACAAGGAGGCCAGTGCAACTGCATTAAATCAACATACTCTACACCCAATCTTTTCAAGGATCTATCGACAGACTTGAATACATCATGCGGGTCTAGGAATTGCCCTGGTATTTTGGTGGCGATAAATACTTCTTCTCTCCTTATACCAAGTTCTTTCAAAGCCTTACCAAGAAATTCTTCACTTTTACCATTACCATACACCATTGCTGTGTCGAAGAAATTAATTCCTGACTCTAGCGCTTTCACGACTATTTGTTTTGCGAATTCATAATCCAGTACTCCCCAAGCTTCGCTGAATTGCCAAGTACCAAGCCCTATTCTAGAAATTTTTTCATTTGTTCCAGGAATGACTATATACTCCACAGCTGATATCACCACATATATTTATCATGATAACATTGTAATAAAATCAACGTAAAACAATAATAACCAAGAATATCCCAATAAGAAATAATGGTGCGGGGGTGCCCGAGCCTGGTCAAAGGGGTCGGGCTCAGGACCCGATGGCGTAGGCCTGCGTGGGTTCAAATCCCACCCCCCGCACCATGTTACTGTTACACCATTTAATCCAAAGTCTTACAAACGTACTTGCCATTAACTTTTAATTATACCTATATTACAAGCTAAACAGAGACACTAAACTTTCTTACTTAAAATCCGCATATTCGACGGTGACTTGTTAACTATTAGTTTTAATAAGTGCTATTTCATTTATACAACACAGATGTAGAGGTGTTAGGTATGGCTACCGGCAAATTCAGATTAACACCCGCCTTGGGTATTCCCAGTGAGGTTAGTGAAGAAGTATATGACGTAATTATAGTTGGCGGTGGCCCGGCCGGGCTAACAGCTGGATTATATGCTGCACGTTATTCTCTGAAAACAATAATCGTGACCAAACTATTAGGTGGTTTAGTTACTGAAGCACCATTAATTGACGACTACCCGGGTTTACCCGAGATAAGCGGCAACGATCTTGTCGATGAATTTGTAAAACATGTTAAGAAATACAATGTCCCGATAATAATTGATGAAGTAACAAACATGACTAGAGAAGACAATAAGTGGTGTGTGGAATTAAGGAATACTGGCAAAAGAATATGTGGCTATACAGTAATTTTCGCCATTGGTAGCGAGAAGAGAAAACTAGGCGTACCTGGCGAAGAAAAACTCGTAGGTAGAGGAGTTTCTTATTGTGCAACATGTGATGGTCCATTATTCAAGGACAAAATAGTAGCTGTAGTTGGTGGTGGAAATTCTGCTTTAACATCAGCATTATACCTAGCAACATTAGCTACTAAAGTCTACTTAATACATAGAAGAGACCAGTTCCGCGCTTTTCCTGTATATGTGGAAAAAGCGAGACAGAACCCGAAAGTAGAGATCCTATTAAACACTGTGATAAAAGAAGTAATTGGTAAAGAAAAAGTAGAAGCAATAAGAATTCAAAACACAAAAACTGGCGAGGAAAAAATACTCAAGATCGACGGGTTATTTGTTGAAATAGGGCTGGTACCACCAAAAGAGTTCTTTGAAAAAATCGGTATTGAAACAGATGAATATGGCTATGCAAAAGTAGCCCCAGATCAATCAACAAATCTACCTGGGATCTATGTAGCAGGAGACGCTGCTGGAGGACCGTGTAAATATAGATTCGAACAAATAATAACTGCAGCAGCAGAAGGGGCAAAAGCTGCTGACGCTGCATTCAAGTACATACTGCAGAAAATAAAGAAAGAGTAAAGAGTAATTTTCTGAGAACTCTACTCTTTATTATATGGTGTAAATGAACAAAACACATCATACAAAATACCAATAACATTTAAGTAAAGCTAGAAATGCCCAAGAAGCTACATTCGATTACACTAGATCTTTATTTCAGCTCTTTCAAAGAAAAATATAAATGAAGTATACAAGCCTAATGTAACAGCTATGTAGACAAATAATCCATTAGTCCAGTTGATTGATATTAAACCTGGATCCTCTATACTATACCAGTAAGTTGAGAGAGGATTTAGAATATATGATATGAGAGAGGTGAGGTTGTCGAGTCTCGCTCCAAACATTAGATAGTTAGTAATCAAAATTATTACAGATAATGGTGCTATGAAGAGAATTAGAGTAGATGATAGCAGTGTCGTAGTCTTACTCTTAATCAAAGACAGCATTAACGCTAAACCTGTATAGAAATAAATTGATAATACAGTGTATAGCGTTAATTTATAATCAAGACTACAGAGCCGAGAGAAGAGACTACTTACCATAACCTGGAACAACATATATGGAGCCATATAGACTAGCATTGAGAAGATCTTGGCTATCGCTATTTTTCTCCAGCCACCAAGCATGGAGATCTCAAAAACAGTCATATCATATGATCTTGCTATGTGTGCGAGACCAGAGGTTATATAGATTGGATTAAAAAACAGCATATTAATGAATATTAGCATATTCAATAGATGTACTCTTTCATTTACAGGCATCTCTAAGGCAAAATAGTAAAGTAGCGAATCGATTAACAACATTAAAATAAATAATGGAACTAGTAGTTTTAGTATGAAAAGTCCCTTAAGATACCATTTGATCGCCTTAAAAATACCTCCTCACCCCGAGTTTTTTAAATCCTCTTATTTTATCTCTCTCAACAAGTTCCAATAATTCCTCGTAACTAGATTTCACAATAGCTACATAACCAAGTTTAAGAATTACCTCCAAAGATTCTGGTAGATATTGTCTTAAATATACTTCATAGACTCCTTGCTCCTGTAGTTCTTCTATTCTACCATGCCATGCAATTTTTCCTTCCTTCAGCATTACAAAGTATTCCCCAATCCATTCCGCTTCCTCGGGTACATGAGTAGTTAATATGACTGAAAAATTCCTACTAAGGATATAGTCACCAATCAACCCCATATTCCTGACATCAAGGTGGGAAAACGGTTCATCCAAGACCTTTATCCTGCTGTCTCTACAGAGAGCCTGCATTAATTGTACGAGCTGCTTCTGTCCAGACGATAGATCTGGAAGGAGTATTTCGCCAAAACTTTTAACGCCTATTTGTTCCCAGAACATTTCTAGACAATCACAATCCCCGTATTCTCTTATTATTTTATAAACATCGCGAACCCTAACATTGATATCAAAACGTGGTCTTTCGAATGCAATACTCATTTCCATAGAAGCTCTTTCCCTTTCATTGTACGGTTCATACCCATTAACCTTGAGAACACCTCTAGAAGGATGTAAAAGACCATAAATTATACTCAATAATGTACTCTTACCAGAACCATTCTGCCCAATTATAGCGATTCTTTCAGCATTTATATCAAAACCCACATCAACTAATGCAGCAACTCTACCAAAATATTTTGTCAAGCTCCTTGCATATAGTTTCATTAGATCCTCCTGTGAACCAACACTAAACCAATAAAGCCAATGGCTATCAATGCAATATTGATTGGGAAATACGTGAAAGTAAAGTCAAATAATATACGACCCGGTAAATCATTGGCAAGACGTAGATTTGTGTCAATAAGACCCAAATCCATATTTATGTTATTTACCTTCTCAGTATTCTCCTTGATTAACCTTAAATAACTAGGCTCGTTCTTAAAAAGAATCTCGATAAGCTGTGAAAACACCTCATCCCTTGAAAAAATATTATATTGAGAATTACCTTTTTTATCAAGCATATCAGTATACCAGGCTAAAAGAAGCCCACTTTTCTCAAGCGTATAATAGGTTAGATATATGTGTTGAGTAATTTCTTCATTAATCACAGACATATTACCATGATACACTATTGGCTTCAGAAAATATCTTGGATTAAGCATTTTTTTAAATGAGACCACATTTGGAGGCACCTTATATAATTCAACAACCACGCCTGATGAATTAACACTATTCTTAGAAGACTCTAATAGGAGCAGTCTTCCCAGTGGTGAATCCCACTGTATGAAGCCACTAGATTTTAGATTTTTATGAAGGTTTGTGCCGTTAAGAGGAAACGAGATTACCAAATTAATGTCTGTTTCGTATTTTAGCCAAGTTTGATTTTCTGGCGTTAATATTAGTTCTCCATTATTTATTTGAAATACAATGGTTTCTGAACCCTCATGAGAAGATGGAATATTCACAACAGCAAAGAACATTTGTACCGCATATTCGATATAAACGTCCTTAGAATAAATGTTACTCTTTTGGTTTGGATAGATCCGTAAATAATAGTTCATTGTTGGTACGAAATTAATGAAAATACCTAAGAATATCAATAACATGAATATTATACCTTTAGACTTAACCGAAAAGGATTTTATTTTCAACGATAACACCTGATTGTAACCATATATTTGTGAAGTTTTGTTTAGAATAAAAGATTTTATCCTAACACTAATGTTCGAACAAATCCTTCCAACCCAGTATTCTTTACTAGGACTTTCTAACGTATTTCTAATTTCCAAAAATGATTACTGAACAAAACTAATTGTGTAGAAGAAATAGTGGGCCCGGGGGGATTCGAACCCCCGACCACCGGGTTATGAGCCCGGCGCTCTACCTGGCTGAGCTACGGGCCCCCGAGCCCCTTTTTCCTTTATTTTTGATAAATAGTTAGAGGGATATATACGTTATCCTTCTGTCTTCTTTATGTTCCTAGAGTCCATGATTTGAGGTATTCTTCTTGTTCCTTAGTTAGAGTGTCTATTTCTATGCCCATTGAGTCTAGTTTTAGCTTCGCTACGCGTTTATCGAGATCTAGTGGTGGATTGAATACTTTTGGCGGTAATTTACCACGATTATCGTAGAGATATTTTACTGCTAAGAACTGGTTTACGAAGCTCATATCCATTACTTCGCTTGGATGACCCTCAGCAGCTACGAGGTTTACCAATCTTCCCTCAGCTAAGAGATAGAATCGTCGTCCATCCTTTAATCTATATTCTGTGACGTTTGGACGAATATCTCTCTTAGAGACAGCTAGGGCTTCTAAATCAGGTATCCATATCTCTACATTGAAGTGACCGGCATTGGCAAGTATTGCTCCATCCTTCATTTTCTCAAAATGCTCTTTCCTAATGACTGCTTTATTACCGGTTGCTGTCACAAATATATCTCCTACCTCAGCAGCCTTAGCCATAGGCATTACTTCAAAACCATCAAATACTGCTTCTAGCGCTCTTATTGGATCTACTTCTGTAACTATTACACGGCGTGCACCTAAACCTCTAGCACGCATTGCAATACCTTTACCAACCCAACCATAACCAGCAACTACAACTACCTTACCGGCCACGAGTATGTTTGTAGCTCTAAGAATACCATCAAAAGTGCTCTGACCTGTTCCATATCTGTTATCAAATAGATGCTTAGTGTATGCATTATTAACAGCTATTACTGGGTACTTTAAAACACCATCTCTTTCTAAAGCTTTCAATCTCATAACTCCAGTAGTAGTTTCCTCTGTACCACCAATTATTTTTCCAGCATAGTCTATGTACTCCTTATGAAGCAACGCATGAAGATCTCCACCATCATCCAATACTATATCGGGTTCGCTTTCAACAACTTTCTTCAAACACCAATAATACTCCTCGTTAGTCTGTCCACGCCATGCAAATACTCTAATACCGTATTCAACAAGGGCGGCAGCCACATCATCTTGAGTTGACAATGGATTACTTGCAGCTAAAACAACATCCTCTGCACCTGCGTCCTTTAAAGCCTTCATTAATACAGCTGTCTCTTTAGTGACATGCAATACAGCTCCTATCCTAACACCCTTCAGGGGTTTTTCATCAGTATACTTTTTCCTAAGAAGCATTAATACAGGCATATGATGCTCGGCCCATTCTATCTTCAACCTACCCTGAGGGACCAAGCTCATATCTTTAACTCTATACTCCATTGGGAACACCCATACACTTCTACTAATTTAATTTACTATGTTAATAAGATAATATGGGTTATACCGGATAATTAACTAATAGCATAAAATGAGGCACAGATAAAATGAGTAACAAAACAAAAGATACAGAAATCTCTCCAAGGGGAATACTACTAGCACTAATTACGAAGAAGCCGTGGCTATTACCATTCATATAC
>JAGHDU010000257.1 GCA_021159785.1 Staphylothermus sp.
AAGAAACAAATATATTTCACAATACCATGGAGGGAAATAGGATCATCAATCTGTGGCCTATTCGCAATATTCATTTATTCTACGGTGATGGGGTATTCAAACTATATTGTTAAGAGCATATATGCTGGTCTACCGATAATAAGCTGGATCGCTATAAGTTCTCTAGTTATATATCTAGCTGTCGTTTATACATTATCTCCTTGGTTTAGAGACTTTGTTAAAATAAGCATCAATGAACTCAGAAGAATGATATCTATGTAAATTCTGAGAAACTTTCCAGATATTAATCATCGATAAATATGACAAAGTATTGCGACTGAAAACACTAGCTTTCTTCATCACTGTACAATAATCATGTAAACATTCACTTTAATCCTATCTATTAAATTTCCTAATTATTTAATACGTGGACCAAATATTTTAGAAAGTTCAGCACCAGAAACCTTCTTCATTGATCCGATTATCTAGCCTTCATCATCTATTTATTTTTGTTGATTATTAGGTGTTTTTAAGGGTGATTGTATTGAGTGGGGGAGGGAAAGTAGTAGAGTTTGCTTCTGAGCTTATACGTGTTAAGAGTCTTTCTGGTGAAGAGAAAGAAGTTGCGTACACTATTAGGGATCTTCTTAGTAGTGTTGGTGTTAATAAGGTGTTTATTGATGAATATGGTAGTGTTGTTGGTATGATCAAGGGTGGTATTGATAAAGTGCTTGTTTTCGAGGGACATATGGATCATGTGCCTGAGGGTGATAGGTCGCAGTGGATTATTGAACCCTACAAACCAACTGTTATCGATGGTAAGCTCTATGGTAGAGGCAGTGTTGATATGAAGGGGGCTATTGCTTCTATGATTTCTTCGATTACTAAATTGGGTGAATCTAAGGATCTTCCAACGATTTATTATGTTTTTGTACCATTCGAGGAAATATCTGAGGGTACGGTTTTCAAGTATACTATTGATGAATCATTGAAGATTAAACCAGACCTAGTTGTTCTTGGGGAGGCAACTAATTTGAATCTACATATTGGGCAGAGGGGTAGAACTGTTTTAAGAATAATTCTTAAAGGGAGATCTGCTCATGCTTCTATGCCTTCGAATGCTGTAAATCCATTAATTGGTACATGTACGTTTATTCGTAGGGTTTCAGAAACAGAGTTTCCTGTTCATGATGTTCTTGGTCAGAGTACTTTTTCACCAACGATAATAGATTGTGAACCTAAAAGTACGCCTATGATACCAGATACTTGTGAATTAGTAATTGATTATAGGTTTGTAGTTGGAGAAACTAAGGAGGATATCCTGAAGAGAATGCAGAGTATTCTTGAAGAACTTAGTAAGGAAGGGAGTATCTTAGGTTATAGCATCGGGATTAATAGAGGGAGAGCTACAATGTGGACTGGTAAGACTATTAATTATGAAGATTTCTATCCTGCGTGGATCATGGATAGGGACTCCTTGTTGATTAAGAAGGCTTATAGTGCTTTGAAGAAACACGTGGCTGAATCTATTATTGGTGTTTGGAGATTTAGCACCGATGGAGTATATTCTGCTGGAATGGCTAGTATTCCTACTATAGGGATTGGGCCGGGTGATGAGAATTTAGCTCATATGCCTAATGAGTATGTCCCGGTTAAGCATCTCTTGTTGGCTGAGGAGATATATGCTGATATTGCTAAGAATGTTTTCAAATTGGATATAGACCGATAAATATTCCTAGTGATGTGATTATTGTTCCTAAATATGCTTTTTTAGATGGTTTTTCATGTGCTATTAATCTAGCTATTATTCTTCCTAGAACTGGTGTTAGGCTTGTAGCTAGTACTGTTGCACCTACGCCTACTAGGCTTATAGCTGTTAGGAAAAGGGTCATTCCAACCCCGAATCCAAGTCCTCCGGTGATAAATGCTGTTAATTGTATCTCTTTGAGTTTAAGTGTCATTGGTAAGTATTTGTATGTAAAGATTGATAGTATTAGGGCTGTGGATAAGTTTCTTACAAATGCTATTGTTACTGGATCGCCATACATTAAGGCTAGTTTGCTGAGTGTTGCACCCATGCCCCATGAAAGTGCTGTTCCTATCGCGTATAAGAGTCCTCTTGGCAGTAATCTGTGTTTTTCCCCACTATATGTAATGTATATGCCTAGTAGTGATACGAATGTACCCATTATCATGAGTGTTGTTATTTTTTCGTTATACAGTATGAATGAGTATAGTTGTGCAAAAAAGATATAGGTATATGAGATCGATATTGCGTTTCCTCCACCTATTCTCTTAATGCTTTTAATATAGAGTGTGTCTCCTAGTAGAGGGCCGAAGAAAGCACTTATTACAACTATGGGTATTCCTTCGTAGAGTATCCATCGATTATTGAGTGTAAATATGATGTAGATTAGTAGTAATAATGATGCATAATATGTTCTTAGTGTGTTTAGTACGGTTGATTTTGTTTTGTTCCCATACTTGCTTATTAGTCCTGGTGCAAAGCTCCAGATCATGCTTGCCGACAATGCTGCCATTATACCGATTATGTAGTATTCATTCATTTTAATCACTGAGTTTCCAACGCTGTTAGTTGAGCTTCCATGGAGCGTCTGTGATTATTGCATCGATTAATCTGGTTCTATTAAGTTTTCTGTATATGTTTTTATCGTTGACTACCCATGCGTATACTATGTATCCACTGTTCTTGACTTCTTCCAGGAGGCTTCTATCTATAAATACATAGTTCCATGAGATCCCATCGACTTTTGCTGACTCTATTAGGCATTTAATATTTATGGGTTTAGAGTCAATTGAGATGAGAGCTTTCACATTGTCTCCGAGTGCTTGTTTTATATATTTTATTGCAAAATGATCCTTTGAAGAGAAGACTGTACTGTTGGGAAGTTCTTTTTCATTAATAACTTTCTTTGCTGTTGCCGAGTTTTTTATATCTATAAGAAGAGTTAGTTTGTATTCTTCGGCTATTTGAATGATCTCGTCGAGTGTTAGGGATAGTTTTCCTATGTATAGATCTCTGTAGAAAAATTTGTAGTCTATCCATCCCATTATTTTGCCAAGCGTGCTTGGTCTCTTAATGGGGCTGGGACCCTGTTTTATAGTTTACTCTCCGTTTACAATGTCTAGGTCTATTTCTATTCCGTCTATTTTTGATTGAAGGTATTTTCTCAGTATGATTTTGTTGTTTGCTCTATGTCCTATTATTTTCAATTCCTATTCCTGAACCCTGCTAATGGTTCATTACTTTATTACTTGATTTTCTTTTTTAAGACATTATTTATCCAGTTGCTATCTATTCTCTTCGCGGTAGCTATTAGTAGCTTTACAGCGTTTTCTACGTCTTCTAGGCTAAGTAATTCTATTGGTGAGTGTATGTAACGGGTTGGTATGGATAGTGTTCCTGCTGGGATCCCTGATCTTGTTAGTTGTATAGCTGCCGCATCAGTTGTTCCACCTGTTAGGACTTCTAGTTGGTAAGGTATGTTTTCTTCTTGCGCTGTTTTTATTAATAGTTCTCTTATTGCTGGGTGAGCTATGTGGCCGGATCCGCTTCTACCATCCATGATTTTTATTGCTGGTCCCTTTCCTATTTTTGTCACTTGGTTTTCTTCGGGAACTCCTGGTACATCTGATGCTACGGTTACGTCTATTGCTATTGCTAGGTCTGGGTTGATTGAGTATGCTGATGTTCTCGCTCCCTTTAATCCTACTTCTTCTTGCACTGTTGCTACTGCGTAGACATCTATTTTTGCATCTTTAAGGTGTTTAATGGTTTCTATCATTGTCGCTACTCCTACTTTGTCGTCGAATGCTCTCCCAGTTACTATTTTTCCGTTTCCGAGTTTTACAACGTCTCTTTCGATAACTGCTATGGATCCTATGGTTACTCCTAGTTTTTCTGCTTCTTCTCTCGAGTTTACTCCAATGTCTATGAATAGGTCGTGTATTGGGATTACTTGTTTTTGTTCTTCAGGTTTCATTATGTGTGGTGGCTTGATCCCTACTACTCCTCTGATTATTTTTCCATTGAGTGTTTTTATCAATACTCTCTGACCGGGTAGGATTCTCTCATTCCATCCACCAATTGGGGTGAATTTTAGAAATCCTTTCTTGTCTATGTGTCTAATCATTAAACCAATCTCGTCCATGTGTGCTGCAAGCATTAATTTTCCTTCTCCACCTCCCTTCTTAACACTGATAACATTGCCCATAGAGTCAACCCATATCTCGTCAACATGGGGTTCAAGCTCCTTAATAATAATCTCCCTTACTTCGTCCTCAAAGCCACTAGGAGAAGGTACATCACATAATTTCTTCAATAACACGTAGATTTCATCAACCAAACCATTCACCATGACCCAAACCACCTACAGAACCATTATTCATTTTATAAATATAAACAAATACAACGTAAATAATTTAAACATATACCCAAACACCACCAAACACAAAACAAAACCCCATAAAAACAAACCAAACAATATAGCATTAAAACCGAGCAAGAATGCCTAAACGAAAGCAAACCAGCCTCTGCATTAGTTTAGAGAATAAAGGATTCGCTTCATAACATATATGTGTGAATTTTATTTAGAATTAGAAAGTAGAGTATCTACATCAATGGTTTGTTCTACGCATTTCATGAAATTAGATCCTTTATCTGTTAGGGTTACTATTGTGCGAGGTGGTACTGCTCTTATTCGTTCTCTTTTGATGAGTCCTAGTTCTTCTAGTACTTCTAGTAACTTATAGACTTGTGTTCTATTGAATCCTGTCACATTGACTATGTCTGTTATACTTAAGCTTTTTGATGAATAAATCAACTTTAGTAAGGTTATAATTTTTTTAATATGAGTCAATAAAGTATCAGGCATTTATATCCCCGATGTATGTATTGTCTAATTGTTTAAAAAAGTTTAAATATAATTATCCAAATATACATATAATTGGATGATAAGATGAAAGAAGTATCCACATTACACTCAATGATAAAATCCATGATGAAGAAAACAACAAACATGAAACAATACGAAATACTACCTCAATTCTATGGCATGATTCTGGGGAGATGGCTCCTATACTTGTATATATTCTAAGGGTAGACTCGGTATTGAAACAAGTCATATTGGAACTTTGTTAGCTTTTATCGTACCAACTTTGGTTTTGGGTTCTACAATCATGTTTTACACGTTTCCCAGAAAAGATAACATAAGCTTTTCAAAATGGAAAATCAGATGCTATACCTATATCAGAGATGTAAAACAAAACGTATGCTCCAAAAGCAAGCTAGAGATCGCAGAACAGTTTTCGCACTCAGATAAACAATGGTTTTCCTTCAATGCAGGATTAATGGATAGCGATGGAGCCATAGTAATCAGCGTTAAAAGAAGGAACAGACCAAAACCACGACTATACCTAGAACCAAAAATAATAATTATGGATCAAGACAGAACCTTTCTCGAATATATCTGTGAGATTTGGAAAAAGTATGGTATTTACGGACATGTTCATAGACATCCAGAT
>JAGHDU010000139.1 GCA_021159785.1 Staphylothermus sp.
ATTATGTTCTCTTACTTATCGTTCCAATGCCTTTGCTGTACTACAAAGAAATAATGTTTCTATCATTCCTGCCTCCAGCAGTGACAAATACTGTTATAGCGAGAATATATAACTGGAAACCAGAAATTATAGCATCAATAACGTTGTTACTAACATTAAGAACATTAGTAATAGTTCCGTTTATTATGCTAGTAATATGATCTTGAACAAGAGTCAATCTAAGATTTTATTTAATGACATTGCTGGATTGACTATATATGTACATACAATCTAAAACCCATGTTCATAACAGTAATAAACTTCTAAAGAATGAAATAATACTTGATGATGAGCGAACCCGTGTCGGAGCATCTTTGTTTATTCGATGAAGATGGTCGGCGTTACTGAATATACCTAGTATTTGTAGGTCGCGTATAAGGTGTAAAGAGTTGGAAACAGGAGCATTCGTTTTTATTCAAACAGACATTGGTGCTGAAATGAAGGTATTCGAAAAGCTCTCTAAGATCCCTGAAGTAAAAGAAGTATATGTCGTGTATGGTATTTATGATGTTATTGCTAAGATCGAGGCTAACAGTTTAGAGAAAATACGTGAGATAATAATTAACAGAATAAGACGCATTCCCGAAATAAGAACAACTAGTACAATGGTTATTGTTGAAGGAACTAGGAAATAATTGGTATGTAGTTAGAATACTTCTTTTTTCATAAATGAACCTTTTCTTCGAAAAGAAATAAAATAGCCTTTTGTATTATTTAATGAAATGGTACTAATTGATCAATATTTTGAATGTATGACACTATAACCATTGTGGTAATCTTATCCATTAGAAAGCAAGATATGGTGAAATAATATGAAGCCCAAGATCTTATTGATAAATGGATCTCCAAGAAAATATGGAGCAACAACGAAACTAATGGCTATTGCTGAGAAAGGTATATTCGATGCAGGAGGCGAAGTAGAGGAGATATTCCTTTATGATTACAATATTAAGGAATGTCTTGGATGCGTCTCTGATGAACAAAGAGTTTGCAGATTTCCATGTATTATCGATGACGATGATTTCAATAAGCTAGGAGAAAAAATCATTCATAGCGATGGATTTATAATAATATCCCCCATTTACTGGTACACCGTTTCTGGAAAGTTAAAAACATTCGTTGACAGATTGACAAGTCTCGAAAACATGATCGTACATACTGGTAGAAGCATGCTTGAAGGAAAAGTTGCTGGATTTATATTCACTGGAAACGATAGTGGAAGTTTATTAGCAATAGCTCATATGATGGCCGTTATAAACAGTATGGGTGTTCATATACCAGCGTGGGCTCTGGCATATCATCACACCGTTGATGATGCCTTAGAAGATGAACAAGCTGTTAGGGATTCATATAACGTAGGATACATAGCAACCATTGTTGCCAAGATGTTAAATGAAAGAAAGGAATGGTATAATCCAAGAGTAGATATCGATGAATTACGAAAGATAGCTATTGAAAAGGCAAAGATGTATGAATCTCAAAAGGTTGAACGTTTGAAATTATTTAATGAGAAAACTAGGAAGTAATTTATTTTTGTTCAGGATTACATCCGTGCACCGATAAGATCTTTTTAATTATATTACTAACACTGTAAAGATCGTTACTTAGTCTTTTGTTCAATCTCTCAACACGTACATTATTTAGTCCTCGTTTCTTAAGCTCATGTACTAATTTATTTTCATTAGGCCATTGATCGGGACCTAAGAGAATAATATCTGGCTTGATTTCTTCAACTGGTTTGAGATAATCATTTTCATCGCCTAGAATAGCTTTATAAACATATTTGATATTTTCTACAACTTCCAATCTTTGTTCTTCTGGTATGATAGGTTGTCTCTTTTTGAATTTATAGAAATTCTTATCTCTTGCGATTACGGCATATACTCTTCCAAGTTCCCAAGCCTTCTTTAATAAATACATATGGCCTGGGTGTATGATTTCAAAACCGCCAGCTACTAGGATTTTTGGGCGTTCAAGCAAACTAGATAGTGCTTCCCATTTTATATCAAGTACTTCGAGGAAACGTAATGAGTCGATCAATCCTTCAGCGTACGCTATGCATGCAAGTGATGTAATATAGTCTCCTTTTTCATGATAATACTTGGCATCGTGTAGGTAGATTTCTGCTAGTTCCACTAATTTCTTGTACTTAGCATCTATTTCTTTTCCCTTAATCTGATCCAGTGCTTTTTCAACATTGGTAATGTATGCATATACCCTCTCCTTTACGTCAACGTTCATAATGTTCACCTACACATCTAATTTAGTAATTATGTTTTGTTTAGGTGATAAATGATAAGATGTACCTCGAGGCAAGAATTTATTTTTCCCTAGGTGGAATTATAAGTTAGAGTATTTCCAAGGTTGAAAGGGGTATGATTTGGGGTAGGGAGATCGCTAGGAGCCTTTATGGGTTGACTGGGGATATAAGAATCAAGTATCTAGACATAAATGATAAGGGACATTTAGTACTTAAAATTGGGGAACATGAGATAGATCTCTACGAATTAATGAAGAAATATAACTTTCCAGGCGTCCATTTGAGAATATTGTCACTAATAAGGATAATGATGGATCGGGTTGTGGAAGCGTTCAATAATGCCATGAAAAAACATAATTCCAAACTAGGATTCATTCCAATATATCCATTAAAGTCGAATTCGTCGAAAATAGTTATTGATACAATATGGAGTTATGGAGAA
>JAGHDU010000056.1 GCA_021159785.1 Staphylothermus sp.
CCTGATTTATTTATGGAGAAAAGTAGTTGTTTAAGAGAACAAAAAAGTTCTAGTTATAAGGTTTAAATTCATTTTAGTTCTACGTTTTTTTCGAGAACTGGGATTACGTATTCTAACCCGAGTTTTTTCAGCGTCTCTTTAGTTGGTATGCCGTTATTGTCCCATCCTCTCATCTCATAGTACATGTCCAGCATTTCATTATACTTTGTTATATCTAACTTCTTTCCAGCAAATGGTCCTTTGGTTAATGGATGTTTAAACCACCTCATTGGTGGATAGTCCATTTCTCTGCTCCAGCCATGGTATTCTCTTATCCAGAAGCTGCGTATCAACGTATATACTCTATCTGCTACTTCGTATATTTTCTCCATATTCCATTCAATACCCGTGGCTGCTGTAAGCATTCTCGGATAATAATCTAGGTTGAGGCCTACCTCTACCCATGGTAGTCTACAAGTTGTGAGTAATTCGAACATTCCACCTCTTACTCTTTGGAGATAGATTAGTTTTTCTACTTTTTCTTTATTATAGGCAAATCTATCCATTTTTACTTCAAGACCTATTAGCCATGCGTCTTTATGATGAGCTCCTATAGGAGATGTTCCAAATGCTAAAGCCATTCCGGGGGCTGCGTGACAGTTATATGCTGATACTTCTAGTCCCTTGACATGCATTGCAAAGTCCATTGCTTCTTTTCCTAGTGAACGAGCCATTCTCCATACTCCTTCGGCTATAAATGCTCCTAATCCGCGCCTATATGCAGTGTCTTTGACAAGCTCTCTGACCTCCTTATAATCACCCCATTCAACCTTTTCCCTGATCAGGCCCTTTTCAGATGCTTCCATTACGAAACCAAGACTGTTTCCTAGAGATATTGTATCTATTCCTAGTTTATCCGCTAGTTTGTTTAAGTCAGCGACTTTTCTAAGGTCTGGAAGTAATATATTGCTTCCTAACATTGCTACGTTCTCATAATCTAGCTCGCTTTTTTCACCTAAATCATCTAGTATAACGTTTCCACATTGCATGTTACAGTATGGACAACCTCTTCTCTCAACTTTGAGTTTTTCCATTAAGTCACCACTTATAGTCTCATAGTATTCCCAGACTCCTTCTCGGAAGTTCATTGTTGGTAAAACACTGTTTTCATTGCTCCATACAATTGTAGCCATTGTTCCTTGTCTTATCCAGAAGTCATAGTTTTCTTTACTTAGTATTTCTTTGTAGGATTTCTCGCTTAGTTCTTTAAGCTTATCAATATCAGCTATTGGGGGTTCAAGAGTGCCTTTAATGACAATGGCTTTGAGCTTTTTCGAACCCATAACGGCTCCTATTCCTGGTCTACCACCACTACGGCCTTTCATTGATACTATGGTGGCATATCTTACCATGTTTTCTCCTGCTGGACCAATTTCGAGAATGCCTATGTTTTTACCATGTTCCTTTACGAGTTTATCCTCTGTAGAAAAAGTATCCCTGCCCCATAGGTCCTCAGCATCTCTTATCTCTACTTTATCGTTCTCAATGTAGATATAGACTGGTTTCTTTGCAGCACCTTCGACAACTATTGCATCATATCCAGCTTTTTTCAAATGTACACTAGCCATAGTCCCTATATTACCATCTCCGTAACCTAGTGTAAGAGGGCTCTTGGAGGCAACTACAAGTTTTCCACTACTGGGTAGGGATAATCCACTTAATGGACCGCCTGCAATTATGAGCTTATTATACGGAGACAACGGATCAGTGCCTGGAGCTAGTTCATCCCATAGAAGCTTTATGGCTAATCCACGACCGCCGATATAGTTCACATATATGTTAGGGTCTAGTTTTTGGACAGTTATTTTACCACGTGATAAGTCTATTCTTAAAACCTTACCCCACCAACCATACATACAATACACCTTAAAGAACTAGATACAAGCCACATACAATTATATCCAAATTAAAAATATTAAATTGTTTAGATAAAAACCCATATCGATGAAGAATACTCCCCGGCCAGAGCATTATGCGATGACGAGAATTCCTTTATCTGAAAACTATATAATAGAATACTAGTAACTTATTCTCAAGGGTGTACTCATATATGAGCAGTGAAGGATATAGAACTCTAATCAACAATGTCTACATATTGTCAGCAGGAACGATAACTAAAGGATTCATATTCTTTGATAATGAGAAAATAATCGATATTGGTCCAGAAGCTTCCCCAGAATATGAGTTAGCAGAATACGTTATGGATTATGAATATAAAGCAGTTGCCCTACACGGCTTTTCAGTGGTTACTAGATTATCAAATTATCCTTTCAGAGGAACAAGTAATTATGATCTAAGCACTTATACAAAGAATGAAATTAAAAAATTCATACAAGCAGGACTATACGAGTTAATCCTTAATGGTGTAACATTACCAATAGTTATAGATGACTATCCCGAATTAGTTGCAGAAGTATTAAGACACCTTGACATAAACGGTGTAATTGTTTCAGATACGACCACTAAAACATATCCAGGGATTAAGTACTTATTCATAGAAGAAAACATTGTTAAGTATGGAAAAAAAGAACTGGGTAAATTCAATGAAATATTCTGTAAGCTAAACCAAATAAACGATAAATGCTTGTTTTTAGACATATCCGATTTACCAACGTATAATATCTCAGCAATATCTTTGTTAGCAACTCAACTGGGAACGCGAGACAGTTTTATGGACTTAATAACTAAGCCCTACAAAGTTCTCAACCTAGACAAAGGTGTAATAAACAAAGGAGCTAAACCAGACATCGTCCTATATGATCTAAGAGATTCACTAAAAACAATACCCGTAGAAAATATTGATTCTATAATTCTACGAGGTTATCCACCGGACCAAGTCTATCTTGGAGGAGACATCTTCTTCGACCATGGTGAAAGCCTTGTTCTTACAAAAATCGATCTTTCCCAGTTCATTCTAAGTGGTCAGGGATGAATAGCGAGGAAATAGCAATAAGTATCATACATTACTTAATTAATCGTTTTATTAGAATATTAACGACTTCGAGTAAGACAAGTACAAAGAAAAACCATTTAATCGAACATTACAAGAACATGTTATACATAGTTTTCTCACAAGAAAAACCAACTATACACAAAACCTATTATCTCCTCGCAAAATACGTAGAAAAAACCACTGAAGGCAAAAAATACTATACACAACGAGAAGTAAGGACATTAGAACTTATACCAATATTCAGGAAAAGACTCAGAGAAGAATTACATCTATTAAAACTACACGGGGCAGAATCAATCCTTTCCCGAACAATATTCGTATTAGCAGGGATTAATAAACTAGAAATAAATCCCGATCTAGATTATATCACACAATACCTTGACAAGATCGATAAAATACTTTTAAGACTCGTACCCCCAAAAGCCTATGATTCTAGATTACTAGAACTTTTATCACCAAACTCAAAAGTAGGAATAATACTAGGATTTTCCTATACATGGTTAGTAACAGACACATTGATAGACGAACTAAACAGGAAAGGCATTGAAACAGAACTAATTATCCTAAAAGAAAAACTAGAAGACAACATATCTACCGAAACAATAAAAAGATACATAGGAAACAAAGACATCAAAACCAGAGAAATCACCTTAAAAGACTTGAAGAATTTAGAAGATAATTACGACATACTAGTTATTCTTAATTATTACTACATCTTCAAGATCCTAGACGACATAATCGAAAACAACGAAACATCACTAAGCGACAAACACTTACTAGTATTCAACCCAATGCAGACACCAATAGGAGAAATACTCGGAAACACACCAATAGTTATGACAGTGAAAAACGCTAGTACAAACCTCAAAAAGAACAATGAATCCGAGAGAACTTAATTCTCTATAACAGCCCAAACTAAGGAATTTCATTGTTTGATTTTACTTTGGATCAAATGCTTTAATTTAAATTGTTCTCTTTTAATTGTGAATCCTATCATACTGTAATACTTGATTATTTTGTTGATATGCGTTATTTTAAGACAATATAGTTTGGTGGTCTTCCTAAAGTAGATTTTACTGGTTTTCGGACATTTCATAGTGGCTTTTCTTTCTCTTACTGAGATTTTGGATTTAATAGAAATTTTTGATAGCAATTTTCTAAATAGCAATATAATATCGTATCTCGTATTACAAGCAACAATAATTGGTGGATTACTAACCACACTACCCTCTGCATCAAAAAATCCACGTATAGCTTCGGCTGGATAGAAAGAAACAATTTCTTCTACCACTGTTAAACTTCTTCGTGTCTCTTGTAGGAGTTCATACAATACTTTACTATATCCTTTAACACACCAGCGTTTGTTAGCAGTATCCCAAACTGGTTTGTATGGTTTATTACGTTGTAGTGCACATGAAAGTCTTCTACCCCATTCCTCTGCGAAGTCATGATCTTTTACAAGCAATTTTATGATATATTCTTGTTTTGATTTTCTACATGCAAGCGTACCATCTCCAAGCCATGCTCCGATAACGTAAGATAGATCCGGCGATATCATTGGACAATTGCAACGACCTAATGGAGAATTAAGGTTATGTACCCATCTATATATAGTGGAGGGGTTTATTCTTAAAATTGTATTTTCCACTCAGCATACGTGCAATCTTTTTGTACCCGTAATCCTTAGTTGCTAGATATAAAGCTTCATTGTAGAGTTTTAGGTTTGATAGACTAGAGTGATTAAAAGTACTATGAACGGCATATCCCTGATCTTGATAATGCACTGGTTTCTCACCAATATAGATACACTTGCATTTTAAAATGACTGTATAGCAGAAGAGGTAATGGGCCCGGCGGGATTTGAACCCGCGACCTCCCGGTTATCAGCCGGGCGCTCCACCAGGCTGAGCTACGGGCCCAAATACTTGATTCGGTATTTCTCATATTGTATATGGTATTTATAAGTTTTTCAATTAATCACAACGTTTTGCGCCCCTCATTAATGGTTTTCTTCACCTTGTTCTGTATAATCTGTTTATCCGCTGTATTTCATCGGGGCGCTCTGGTTTGAATAATTGTAAAAGGGAATTATTAACGGTTGCCGGGTTTATTGCTACAATGGATCATCACTTTTCAGTCCGCCCGTCGTGGACATCCCCGGCAACCATGTATATTAGATTCTTTAAAGAGTTTGTTAAATTTGGTGTTGTTTAATGGCTGGAAACTTGATTGTTTTAATGACTGACTTTGGGTTTAAAGACCCCTATGTTGGTGTCATGAAGGGTGTTATTAAGTCTATTAATCCTTCTGCGGAGATTATAGATTTGACGCACGAGGTTAGGAGACAGGATGTTTATCAAGCAACAATAATGCTCTATGTTTCCACGCAGTATTTTCCTCGAAATACTATTTTTGTTTCAGTCATCGATCCTGGCGTGGGATCGAGTAGAAGAGCATTATTGATCAAAACAAGGAATTACTATTTCATAGGGCCCGACAATGGATCATTATATCCAGCAGCTTCTAGAGACGGGATAGTAAGTGTATACGATATTTCTAATTCAAAGTTTAGATTACATAGAGTATCGTATACATTCCATGGAAGAGACATATTTGCACCAATAGCAGCATGGTTATCTCTCGGAATTCCCCCAGAGGTTCTTGGAGAAAAAATGCCTATAGAGAGTTTAGCAAAGATAACTATATCTGAACCAAAAATAGACCGTGATAAAATCATTGGTGAAGCAATATATATTGACATATTTGGAAACATAATGACAAACATAAAGGAAGATCTTATAACAAATAAAGTCAAGTATGGTACCGAACTACGTATAGAAATATACGATAAGCTAATTACATGCAAATACGTTCCAAGCTTCAGCTACGTAAATGAAGGAGAAACAGCATGCTATATAAACTCGTGGGGATACTTCGAAATAGCAATAAACAAGGGTAATGTAGCAGAAAAGTACGATGTTAAAACAAGAGATAAAATAACAATTAGTTTCTAAATACTATAAATTAGTTAGAGATGATGAGCTCGGGAGCACAGAGGAAAACCGATGACAGGGGTCTTGAGTGCTGATGCGTCTCTGATGAGTGGGGCCTCAATTGAGAATGCTCCTCGTCTTAAATATACCGATATTCC
The DNA here is from genome assembly GCA_021159785.1 of Staphylothermus sp. GTDB lineage: Archaea > Thermoproteota > Thermoprotei_A > Sulfolobales > Desulfurococcaceae > JAGHDU01. The sequence continues at coordinate 6,144 of JAGHDU010000056.1, forward strand.
TTATACAAGGCAGGCCGATGCCCTATACAGTTGCATAAACTGGTTGCTCTGAATTACTACGGTATAGATGAGCAGAAGAATAACCGGGCACTCGAAAAGCTTGATGCGGTAATAGTAAGGTAGCAAAAATGCTTGGTAAAGATATGGATATAGCTAAGGGACTTAAGAGACTTTAGATCTTAAGCTTAAATTAACGAGACACGGAACGAAAATAGAAGAAATAGTTTGGTATATCTTGAAACTATAAACTATATCGACATCACATGCCCAACAAAACGGCAAGTATACTCCTAAGGGAGGGGTTTAGGAAAACCTAAGATTTATAAGATTTATACATACCATACCTAGGAGTATCACTATTGTCACTGTTAATACACTTCGTTAATAACTTGTAGACGGCCTTGGCATCTTTTGTGCCATGCTCTATTTCATTGCATAACATCCCTAAACAGTTAAGTGATACACTAGAATCTGGAAACTCCTCGAAATACTTCATCCACTTCGAATCTTTGCAAAATCTCAATGCCTCATCTATCCTAGCTCTGAGATGTGCTTCTTTAACACTGCAACCTTGGTATCTATACTGTATCTCACGAAACTCGTGAAATAATACATACTTCTCATACTTTCTTAACCTCTCGGATAACCATATTTCGTTCAGTGGAATCCCCAGTCTATCTGCTGTTGGGGGATATATTACCTTTCCTCTATACACGACCTTATAACAAGCATTATGATTTTCGATAAGCTTGTGAGGAACGTATCTAATACTCCATCCAAGTTCTTCAAGTTCTCTCTTCAGATCCGTAACCATAGCATGTCTCACCCTAAACTTGCTACCTCATCTCATAATTTATCAGCTTTATGTAAAAAATTATTGATCATCAACAGTAAATGCGAACAAAATGATAAGACATAAGCTTATAGATGGGCTGGGTTTTAGTTTGAGATTTATGCAAAAAGTTTTGCTTATTGTATAGGCTAGGTTTTGATTTGTTAGTAGTTTTCGTTGCTATGGTGTTCTGATATCCTTGAATTTTATGCTTGCAGGCTCTCCGCCTATGCCCCAGTTTTCTTTAGGTATTTCATGGATTATGATTTCAACTGCTTCTTTTGGTATACCTAATTCTGCGAAAACCTTCGTAACTCCTTCAATTACTTTCTTTTTGGCTTGTTCTGTGAATCCTTTCCATGCATAGATGTGGACAACTGGCATTGTTTAGAACACCCCATTACCTTATATTTACAATACCGTATATCAAGGCTTGTTTCATGTATTATCGATCACTTGTTCAATAGTCTGATGGTAACTAGTGCAGAAGATGCCTTACTAGCCTAAACACCAAATACTATGTTTGTCAGATACATTATTGACTATACCCATTTAGTAAATCATTACTTAGAATGCTTGTCTTGTACAACTATATACAATATTTTACCTCATTACGGCATACTATGTCATGGGAATAAAATAGGTTCATCCGGTGAAGTCCATGGTATCGTTTATACAAAATATTCCATCTATCTCAAGAGATGGCTTTTCAGCTCCCAAATATTCTAGGTTTCATGATAAGACCTGTATTGTTACTGGTGGTGGAAGGGGTATTGGTGCGGCGATTGCTTATAGGTTGGCGTCTGAAGGTTATAAAGTTGTAATCGCTGATATTGATCGCGAGGCTGGGATGTATAGGGAGAAAATGTTAAGGGAAAAAGGATATGAGGCGACTTTCGTAAAAACTGATGTTTCTCGAGAAAACGATGTAGTTAGATTAATGGATGAGGTATTTTCTAGGTACGGATCCATAGATGTATTGATCAATAACGCTGGTATAGGATTCAGCGGCAAACCCCTCGAAGAACAAAGCATTGACGAATGGAGAAGAGTAATTGACGTCAATCTCACGGGACCGTATCTATGTAGTAAACATGCTGTGAAGTATATGAAGAAACGCGGCGGAGTGATCATAAATATAGCGTCAACCCGGGCATTTCAATCAGAACCGAATACAGAACCCTATTCGGCATCAAAAGGGGGACTTATAGCTCTAACTCATGCCTTGGCAATATCACTAGCACCTTACAAGATAAGAGTGCTAGCAGTATCACCAGGATGGATAGATACTTGTGAATGGCAAGTACCTCCCTGCAAATCAGAGCTAACACATCTAGACCACTTACAACATCCTGCAGGTAGAGTGGGTAAGCCGGAAGACGTAGCAGCACTAGTAGCGTTTCTAGCATCAGATGAAGCCCAATGGATGACTGGTGTGAACATAATAATCGATGGTGGTATAACGAAGAAGATGATCTACATAGATGAAGACGTTATAGAAAATTCTATAGAATTACTGCTTCAAGACCGAGAGCTTGCAAAACTCTTCAGAGAATTACTGGAACATGCAAAAAGGAATAAAGAGAGCACCAAGGACATACTCAAAAGAATTTCAATAATTAACTAGCATTAAAAATTAGTTTATGCTATCGTAGTTTACATTATCTATTGTTATTTTAGATTTATTCATTTGTTTTATATGGACATATTTTTTGAAATACACAATACCTGCATTCCCAACTCCATTTGGGATGAATAGAGTCTTCTATGAGCATCTTCATAAGTGATTTTATATCGATTTTTTCTTTCTTTATCCAATATTCAAGGATCTTGTCTGGCGTTATGTAGATCAGTATTCCTTTCTCTGCTTTAAGTATATTTAAATATATTTGTAGTTGATAAACATGGTGTTCTCTGGGAAGGTTCTGTATTGAACGCCCACTCTTGATCTCGACTACGACTTTGTTTTGTGGATCATAGGCATCTATTCTTCCTTTTAAATAGTATTCTTGGTTATTTATCTCGTATTTTTCCTCAATAGACACTTCGGTTTCATACCCTTTTTTCTTCAAAAGTTCTTCGAGCCCTGAATGTATTAGTTCACCCATTATAGCTGCTGGTTCAAATTTGATAGTAAGTTCGGGGAATTCGTGACGCAAATGGAATTTGTGACTACAAGCAACTAAATCCGTCACGAACACTGTGTACGGATTTTTTGCATCTTCGAGTTTTTCCATCATGTCCTTCATGTATTCATCATAAATTATTCTTGTAATCATGTGTGATGATCTGAATTGTTGAAACATATATTGC
>JAGHDU010000149.1 GCA_021159785.1 Staphylothermus sp.
GATCTATAATCATAGTAATATTTGTAACCTATAAAGAAATCATAACCAGAACCAATGAATAGTACTGGATAATCGCTACCAGACAAGATGTTCGTAAATTCATCAATAGTGATCTTATTCATATTTTGTCCGTCCACCTTCTGTTTTTTTGTAGTATATCTATATACTTTTTGACTGAGAAAATATTTTTCAAAATAACATCATGTACTTCTTCAGACTCAATCTTAAATGTATAGTATAAAAATACTTGTTGTAATGCCCCTGTTTCCAAGGGAACTTGTAATGAAGCTGATAATTTTGAAATATACCCATACTTTTGCAACAATCGTATTATTCTTTTTTTCACGGATTCATATGTACCTGTAATAGCTTTCAATTCTCCATTATCAATATATGGTTTGATCCTTGCAACCAAACTTGGATCGGGATCTAAGTATTCACCATAGTGTTCGTATAGTATTTCTATGTCTTCTGGAAGAGCATAAGTCTTTCCTAGATAAGTGTAGATATATATAATTAACCCTTTATCTTCAAGTCTTTTGATACCTTTTAAGACCATATCTAAAGGCATATTGACTAATTCAGCAATCCATTCAGCTGGCATAGGTCTGCCAGATAATACTGCTAATATTCTATTTCTGGTTGTTCTTCTCCATAACTCTTCTAGAACTCTTTCGTCTACTGGAATATCAACACCCAATCTTTTAGCTAGCTCAAGAGAATCAATTAAGCTATCCATATCAGGAGTGTCTGGAGTTACAATATAAGTTACAAATTTCAGTCCTTTTCTCCCTGTTAATCTTAGTATTCTACCATGTCGCTGAATGAATCTAAGAGGACTAGCGACATTACTCCATATTACTAATAGATCAGCCTCCGGTAAATCAATACCTTCTTCACCCGCACTCGTTGATACTACCAGTTTTGTTTTAGGATCGTGGGCTTTTCTAAGGACTTTTCTTAAATCTTCTCTTAACCTCGTTTTACCAATGATCGTGACTGGGTTTAAGTTACGTAATTCCTCTGCTATTTTCTCAGCAACTATTACTCTATCAACAAAAACTATTGCCTTACTAAATCCTTCGTGATCGGAGAGGATCCTTTTCAAAGCATCTAACTTGTGCAAAGGTCTTATTCCTGGTTTTTCAAGTAGGGGTTTAATGTGCGAGAGAATAGATGCGAGAATTGTCTTCTTCCCTAGACTCTCTTTTAATGCAAGAGCTCCATCTCTAACAAACCATCTAATAGCGAGATTGATTAATCCTCTATATTTACCTGTATATGATAGACGTGTTTCCTCCAAGATCTCTAAAAGTTTTTTCTCTGCATCATTTAATTCTGCTTCGTAGATCTCACCTATCCATTCTGGTACATATTTTCTTATACGTTCATCAGTCCAACTCCAAGTCCTTATTTCTCCTATGTATTCTTCTATTTGTTTCCTCCTAGAAAGAGGTATATGGGCCGATAAACCTAGTTTCCATTTGAATACTGTACCTATTGTTTCCATGAATTTTGCATATGCATCCTTACCAGTAGTATGATGACATTCATCGACAACTATAGCATCATATTTATTCTCCAAAATATACCTAAGATCATTCAATGCGGTTTCTGGTGTTGCAACTGCTATTTTGGATCTTTTCCAAAGCTCTTTTCTCTTACTAGGATGATATTTTCCATGTATCGCTTGTACTCTTATACCTAACGTCTTTTCGAGATATCTAGCAACTTGTTCAACTAGTATCCGTGTTGGTTCTAGAAAAAGTATTTTATTTGCTTGATTTTTCTCCAATAGCTCCTTGCTCCAAATAACAGCTATTAATGTTTTCCCAGAACCAGTCGGCATAACTACTACTGCTCTCTTCTTGGAAAGAGCCCATTTAGCTGCTTCCAATTGGTAATCTCGTGGCTGTACTTTCAAAGAGTATTTTTTCAAGTCCTCCTACCAGAAATGTAGTATTTGATAAAAACATATTTAGAGATGTTTTACAACTTTCTTCATGATGCTTGCATATAAACTAATAGTGTCTTCATATTTTGTCTCTGGCGGTCCAGTATAGATAATGTGCATTCTTAAAGCCAATCCTTTTTCATGAACTTCTTTGACCATGAATTCTGCAAGAGCTTCTGCTAAGGGTTCAAGACTTGGATAACCCTTTCCTAATGGGACACGTTTTTTCAGTAATCTTCTTCCGAAATAGACACCTGTGACTTGACTGAACCTAAGACTTAGGAAACCTTTGCTTAACTCCAATCCTTTACGCAGAATTTTGGTCCAGAACTGCAGATCAGCTTGTTTGTCAGCTAATATAAAGTTTCCATGTTGATCGACTCTTGTTTCATACATAAATACGTTCTCTAGCTGGAGACTTGGAATAATCCTGTCGCTACCAATCATTTCAATAATGGCCTTGATCTCATCCAGGCTTCCTAATTGCCTCCTAGTATAAGTTGTTTCCAAGCTGAAATACATGTTTTCAGGTGCTACTTCGAGTAATTTCTTTAATAAATCAGCAACTGCCTCTAAATCCCTCTGGTCCATATAAACTCTCCAACCAATGTGTAAATTGAATATTTCTGCACCAGCTGCTGCTGCCTTGTTTACTGCTACCTTCAGTGCTCTTTCGACTCTTTTCCCTATTTCGGGATGATCTGTAACTAAGTTATAGTAGGGTCCGTGTGCAGTTATAGTAGTAAATACTTTCGCAGCAAACTCCTTATATGCCTCGAAATATTCCATACCCCTCGTTCTTCTAGAGAAGTCCCATGGGGGTATTTCTGTTAATTTAGTTCCTAGAACCGCTGCTTTCTTCAGTGTATTCAATGCATTATATGTTCCCCAATCAAAGAGTATCATTACTATCACCAATACATATTATATATTACAAGAAACTAAAAATAATCTCTATAAAAATGAGTAAATATCGTAACACCTTACTTTTTCAAGTAATGAGTTATGAGAAAAAGTTAAAACTGTAAAATATCCTCTAAAACCATTACCAGGATATATATACTGTCCAATATGCACACATTTCTCTTTTTTCTCTCCGACTTTGCTAAATATAATGAACTTTGGCTTGGTATTGTCTATGAATTTGTCGATCTTAGCCAAACCATTTGTTCCTAATGGATTATGTTTTCTTCCGAGATAATAAGAAACCAGTAAGTCAAGAACTTTTATCTTGGACATCAAACTATTTATTGAAGAATCTATTGAGACACCGATCCCGGCTATCTTGATATTATTAAGTTCTATGAAATGACCATCGAGAAACCCATTAATGTCCTTCAGTGCTTTTATAACGGATACATCATCATATATTCCGGGAATACCCATTACCTTAACTCGTGTACTTTTATATATATCGTAGATAATTCGGGGCGATACTGTATCGCCTACGAATATAATTAAATCTATGGATAAGCTTTTGACTACATATTTTATAATAGATGATACGATCTTATTCCCATAGATTCGTGATAAAGCAAGTATGTTTAGCAAGATATCA
>JAGHDU010000140.1 GCA_021159785.1 Staphylothermus sp.
ATACACAACCCTATAAACACATCACTGAAACAAATCAATATAAAAAGAATATAAAGATAAAAAGCTGTTCAAAATTTCTGCCCGTTCTATATATTGACTAAGCGGGCCCGCCGGGATTTGAACCCGGGGCCTCCGGCTCACCGCGTTTATCAACTCGTTTCTCCGCAGGCCGGCGCCCTATCCAGGCTAGGCTACGGGCCCACGGATTCACTGATTTTCAAATATCAATTAATCCTTATTAAAACATAGCTTACTATAAGAATAATCTGTTTTCATTATTTATCATAATTTATTCTTTTTACGATGAGCTATTTTCTTGGATAATTGATCGGCTATTGCCGTTGGGATCGGTAGTTTGTATTGTGGTCTTAAATAATTCTTAGTGATCCTATAAGCGTCTTCCAATCTGATCTTATAACCTATGCTTATATACAAAGTACTGTTCCTATGAGTAATTATCCTAGCTACCTTCAAGCCATGCGCTACAAGATATTCTTCATTATTCTCAACAATTATCTCTCCAAAAAGCTTCTTCTTAGCAACACCTATACTTGGAACACCAAGTACTAATCCAATATGTGTTGCTATTCCTAGAGCTCTTGGATGCGATAAACCATGTCCATCAACAACCACAATATCTGGTTTTACTCCAAGCTTCTTTATTGCGAAAATATAAGCTGGAGCCTCTCTGAACATGAGTAAACCAGGAACATATGGTATTGGAGGCTTTTTCTCAACAACGCTGTATTTCAACAAGTTCCCATGAGGATAATCAACGAGAACAGCAACACCATACATTACGTCCTTACTGTATGCAGCATCAACTCCAACAACATAATTTATATCTTCATCCCTAATCCAGGGAGCATTACGTGTTTCACTAAGCGCTTTACTGGCAAGTATTTTTTGTAACTTAATGGCTCTACGATAATCAAAAAATACCTTATTCGTACTAATCACTCCAAAGTCTCTCTTTTAAACAAGAATTCCTTCAGCTCATAACCATCTTTGGTTATTCTGAGAATATCTAATCCATCACCAGATACTGCATCCCTCTCGATAGCTTCGCGAATAGCGTTTATCACTAGATTCTCAGCTTCATCGATATTCATATTGTCTCTATATTCTTTCTCGATAATACCGATGGCTACGGGACCGCCTGATCCAAGGGCAGCATATTTATCTTCGATCAAGCTCCCTACTGGATCCAAAACATATATTTGTGGCCCCTTGTTATCTACTCCACCAACAACGATCTCTGTGAGTAAAGGCGCTAATTTATACGAGAATAGTAGAATCGACAAAATCTTTGCCAAGCTCCTAACTTTTATTTCCTTATTATTCTGTAGCTCATAGTTCTTGGCTTCCATTCTGAGAGCTCTAACAACGAACTGCATATCACCAACTAATCCAGCAAAACCAATACCAATATGATCTGTTATTGGAAATACTTTTCTAGTATTTTTGCTTAGAACAAATCCATCATAACTCATTCTTTTCTCAGCAGTTATTATAACACCATCAACGGCTTTTACACCAACCACAGTCCCTGGAAGACTACTCAATTCGTTATCACCAACAACACATGATAAAACATAGACTACTTATAAGTTATGAAGAATTAGAGGATATTAAATATTGATTATCAAATAATGGCCCGGGGAAAAGAGCCCCCCATTCATCCAGCCCTCCATCTCACGGAGGAGTTATGGGGGTTCTATTATAGACTATACCTGTTTTAGTTGTTTAAATAATTGTTCTAGAAGATTATAACAAACACTTTCGTCTAGCTCCCTCACTCTAGTACCCTACAGAGACCTAACCATACCCTTCCCGTGACAAGCTATATTGTTGAAGGGTGAATAATCATGAGCAACCAATGCCCATCATGCGGAGGTATTCTTGTATGGGATTACCAAATGGGAGAAGTAATCTGTAGCTCATGTGGTCTAGTAATTGATAAAATATATGATTATGGACCACTAAGAGAGAATGAAGAAACAATCACATGGAGAACCATAAAGGTAAAACATAACCCGAAGAAAAACAAGAAATTACGTGAATATAAACTACACGTTAAACTATACGTAAAAGCACAAAGCTACATAAAGGACAAGCCCTGGCTGGAAATTGATTATGAAAAAGTATTCAGAACAGGCAAAATGATTAAAACAATAAAATCACTGGCTACGATCAGAGCGGAGAAGAACATTACCAATAACAAACTGTGGAAACAAGTAGAGCAAGGACTCAAAATTATAGAAGAAACATATCCCATTGCACTTGCAAGAAGCAGTAGAGGAAAATACGCCTTAGCATATATTGTCTCAACACGTATTTACAAAAACATGTTTCCCGAAAGAAAAGAAGTAATAGAAATATTCAATATAAGCGAGACCAGCTATAAAAGACTAATGAAACTTGCCAAAAAGATTCTATCCATGAAAACAAATATGCAGAT
>JAGHDU010000166.1 GCA_021159785.1 Staphylothermus sp.
ATCTCCTTATTTAAACTAGATTTCTTAATCAAAAAGTCATAGTTCTCCCATGTTAAGGGAATAAAGTCTAGGTCATACATTCTGGCTGCGACTTCTGCACCTATTCCTACATCAGCTCGACCATGTTTTACTGCCGCCGCCACAGCAGTGTGAGTTTTTACTTCATAAGTATATCCTTTAATTTTCTTGACTAATTCTCTGAAATCTATATTTTTCCTATGCGCTAATTGTTTAAGCATATAATCTGTGTATACCCTAATCCCTGACCCCTTAGTTCTATTCACCATAACTATATCATCTCTTAAGAAATCATCTATGCCTTTGATATTTTTCGGGTTCCATTTCTTAATAATCAATCCGATTCTTCTCAAATAGCCTCTTATAAGAACAGTCTTGTCTCCTAAACCAAATTTCTTTATAAATGGCACGTTATACTCCAGAGTTACTTCGTCCAGTAAATGTATAGGTGCTATATCAGCTTCTCCCCTCTTAATAGCAATTAAACCACCCATGCTACCTGTTGGTACTATTTTCGTCTCCTCAATTATGCCAGCTGTTCTTAAGAGCTCGTAAAGTAATACATCATTGCTACCAATAATGGTTAATTCTGGTAGATCAGTAATATCTCTGAACAGAAAAACATCCCATTCAGTATCTTCAAGGACTATATCAGTTGTTTCTGGTAATTTTATATATCCATCGCTCGTTATAAGAGGCGTAATGCTCCCACTCTTCAATGATACAGGGTATGCTACTAAACCTTTCTCACCTTTAATAATTGTTACTGGTAGTAACCATGTTTTACCTAATGGTTTCTTGATACGATACGGTATTTTTGTTTTAAATTTATGCATTCTTTTCTTTCTTAAACCGACAAGTTTCTCAACTATGGGCACAACCAATTGGTCGAAAATCATATAACAGGAGAGTGGAAAACCAGGTAGTCCGATCAATAATTTGTTTCCAACTACTGAAATAACTGTTGGTTTCCCGGGTTTTACTTTTAAGCCGTGAACAACTATACCAGGCTCACCAAGGTTATCAAATACCTTATATATTAAGTCTCCGAAACCAGCACTTGTACCACCACTAGTTATTACAATATCAGCCCAACTAAGGGCTTCCGTTATCTTGCTTCTTATTTCTTCGTAATTATCTGGGAGTTTTCCCATGAAAACTGCATCAGCACCAATTTCCTTTAATTTACTAGTGATCAAATATCCGTTTACATCATATACTTTTCCTGGCTCAAGATTATTACCTGGTAGAATTACTTCATCACCAGTTGAGTAAACAGCTATCTTGGGCCTCTTATAGACCTTTACCTTATATATACCTAGACCCGCCAAAAAACCGATCAAGTTACCATCTATTAATGTACCTTTTAATGCAACAAGATCGCCCATGGATACATCGCTTCCAGTTGTTGCTATATTTTCACCTGGATACGTAGATCTGTAAATCATAACTCTATCGTTACTTACCTTCTTAGTATACTCAACCATTACTACAGAATCAGCTCCCCTAGGTATCATAGCACCTGTTGATATTTCAATGGTTTCTCCTTTCCCGATTGCTTGTGAAGGATATTCACCTGCAGATATTTTGCCCAGAACTTTGAGTGTTACTGGATGTAGATCATCTGCTCCAGCTACATCCAAGCTATTAACAGCATAACCATCAACTTCGCTTCTATCAAAAGGCGGATGATCTATTGGTGAATAAATATCCGTCGCAAGAACTCTTCTCAATGCATTTATTAAATCTACTTCTTCAACGCCAAGAGGCTTTAATGGGTAATATTTCTCAACAATCTTTAAAGCTTCATCAAGGCTAACTAGTTCGTGAAAGATCTTTCTCGTCATAATCATTCACTACCAATGGATGAAGCTTTTCATGGTCTAGATATTTTATAATGTATTTTAAACTGTATTAATTTTTATATTGGAGTAGGGTGCTGTAGTGAGTTGAAAACAGAAAGACTTACTGAGTACGGATTGCCCAAGGAATATATCGAGATTTTGATTCAGAATGGTATTGATAAACTTAATCCAGTTCAGAAACACGCCGTTGAGAAAGGATTATTCGATAATAAAAATCTTGTTGTAGTTGCTCCAACAGCTAGTGGAAAAACACTAATTGGTGAAATGGCTTTAGTTAAAAAGGCTTGTGAGAAAAAGATCGGTTTATATTTAGTCCCTCTAAGAGCACTTGCTTCAGAAAAATATCATGATTTCAAAAGACTTGAAAAATTAGGATTTAAGATAGGAATAAGTACTGGCGACTATGAATCACCTGCCGAGTATTTGGGTAGATACGACATTATTATCGCTACTTATGAAAGATTTGATAGCTTGTTAAGGCTTAAGCCCTCGTGGCTGAAGAGGATAGGAACTGTAGTAATAGATGAATTACACATGATAGGTGACGAAGAAAGAGGACCTATACTGGAAATGATTCTTGCAAAATTACTTAAGATAAATATACAGATAATAGGTCTGTCAGCAACCGTAGGCAATCCCTTGGATCTCGCTAAATGGATTAATGCTGAACTAGTTGATGTTCCATATAGACCTGTTAAATTAGTTGAAGGTATATATGAACGTAAGACTCATAAAATAATATTTACCGATGGGAGAGAAGAGAAAATTGTACACAGAATAGGTAATTCTGCACTTAACATTGCACTCCAAAGTATTTCATCTGGATTACAAGTACTCGTTTTTGTTCATAACAGAAGGAAAACTGAAGAATGGGCTTATAAATTAACTGAACACCTAGGAATATTTCAACACTTCATAGACCAAAGAAAAGTAGATGAACTCCTCAACAAATTAAAAGAAGCACCTAGCCGTATTGAACGAGAAAAACTAGAGTATTTAATAAAAAGAGGAGCTGCTTACCACCACGCTGGACTGAGCAATGTTGCTAGAAAAGTTGTAGAAGAAGGATTCCGTGAAAGAGTCATTAGAATAGTTTTTGCAACACCCACACTTGCAGCAGGAGTTAACTTACCAGCAAGAAGAGTATTAGTTTCTATCAAGAGATACAATCCATTGAGAAGAAGAACAGTAAACATTCCTGTATATGAATATAAACAAATGGCAGGCCGTGCTGGACGGCCGAAATTTGATCCCTTCGGTGAAGCTATAATTTATGATGCAAATAACATTTCGGAGGCTAATAAATACATTAGATCTCAACCTGAACCAATATATAGCAAGCTAAACAATGAGAGAAGCCTTAGAATACATACCCTATCAATAATAGCATCTGAAGACGCCAACGATATAAACCAACTCATGGAGATATACAAGAATACATTATTCTATAAACAATACGGTAATTTAGAAAATCTAAAACTAACAATAGATAGAGTACTTGATAAACTAGCACAATGGGAAATGATTAAATTTGCTGGTGACAAAGAATTCTATGCCACTAGACTCGGCGTAATGACTTCTAAGACGTATCTAGACCCCTTATCCGTTAGTATGTTCATAAAGAATCTACCAGATAAACCAAAAGAACTCTACCTACTATTCCTTATAACCATAACTCCAGACTACATGAGGAGTAGACCCTACATAAATAGTAGACTCATAGATTATTATGAAAATGAAGCAATAATTCTTGCAGAAGACAATATCGTACCCAAACCCGAGGATTTTATGGGAGAATATTATGATTATTATATGTACAAAATATGGGCTCAAGCATTTGTACATGCCAAGATGTTGCACGACTGGATCAATGAAATAAATGAAGATACTATTAGCGAAAAATATGGAATAGGTCCTGGAGATATATACTCGGCAAGAGATACAGCTTCTTGGATCGCCGGTGCTTTAAGCATAGTTGCAAAAACAATAGGTTTATCAAGTATTAGTGAAGCACTAGATAAGCTAAGTATTAGACTAGAATATGGTATCAGAGAAGATGCACTAGAACTTGTTAAACTCCAAGGAATTGGTAGAGTTAGAGCTAGAACACTTATAAATCACGGAATAAGATCATTAAAAGACCTAGCTAAAACACCTCCCGCTATTATAGAGAAACTACCTGGTTTCGGTCCAAGAATAACTA
>JAGHDU010000096.1 GCA_021159785.1 Staphylothermus sp.
AAAAAATATTTACAAACATCATATATGAAAACATTCTCAATTATATAGACTTAGTTGAAGCACAAATACGGATAAATACAATAGTTATTCCAGAATTCACCCCCGATAAAGAAGAGATAAAAGGCTTATTTGTCAAAGAAAACACATCTCTTTGCTTAATTGAGGTTAAAGGAATACAACCGCACGTTTTCACAAGAGAGGGTGACAAAATAAATGAAAAAGATAAAATTGCATATACAATTACCGGTAAAGGAGAAGTACGCGTCACAAAATCTCCCTGCAAAGGAGTTGTTTTACTCGTAATAAATCTCCCATGGGAACAACCAGAAAAATATATCTTAGCGGTCGTGAGCAAAGATGACGTTAGAGAAATCATTATTAGAAAAAGTCAAGAAGACCGCATATAAATATGCATTATTAAACGCATACAAGCATGGAGGAAAAGCAGAATTAAAACCCGTAATAGCCAAAATTATAGGCGAAATACCGGAAATTAGAAAGAACATTAGAGAAATACTTGATTTAGTAAAACAAGTAATTAGCGAAGTAAATACGTTATCGTTTGAAGAACAAAGAAAAATACTTGAAAAGGAATATCCAGAGCTTCTAGAAGAAAAACACGAAGAAAAAGAAAAAACTCTACCCCCTCTCCCAAACGCCATACCTGGAAAAGTAGTCACTAGGTTCGCCCCTAATCCTGACTATACTATTCATCTAGGAAATGCAAGACCAGCACTACTCAGTTACTGGTATGCAGAAATGTATGATGGGAAAATGATACTTAGATTCGAAGACACCGATCCACGTACTAAAGCATCTTTCCCAGAAGCATACGAGAAAATAAAAGAAGATCTATCATGGCTGGGCATTAAATGGAGTGAGGAATACATTCAAAGCCTAAGACTCCCAATATTCTACGAGATCCTTAGAAGACTCATTGAAAAAGGCGGGGCATACATAGATAAATGCACATCAAACGAGTTCAAGAAATACAGAGATTCTGGAAAACCATGTCCTCACAGAGAACAACCTATCGATAAACAACTCGAAGAATACGATAAGATCCTGGAAGGATACTATGGAGAAGGAGAAGCCGTTATCAGGATTAAAACAGACTTAAACCATCCAGATCCAAGTGTTCGAGACTGGGTAGCTGCAAGAATAATAGATACATCTAAAACACCACATCCTATAGTTGGTGACAAATATATTCTGTGGCCAACATATAACTTGGCAGCAGCTGTAGACGACCACTTAATAGGGGTCACACATATTCTTAGAGCTAAAGAACACGTATCTAATACAATCAAGCAAAAATACCTATACGATCACATGGGATGGAAATATCCCGAAACAATACATTTTGGAAGATTGAGCTTAGAAGGGGTTATTCTTAGCAAGTCGAAAATGAGAAAAATGATCCTAGAGTACAATATGAAGCCATACGACGATCCAAGATTTGGAACAATATCAGGTCTAAGAAGAAGAGGCATAGTAAAAGAAACACTTCATAAAATAATTAAAGATGTGGGAACAAAATCAATCGATGCACATATAAGTTTTGTCAATTTAGCAGCAATAAATAGGTCATTAATAGACAAGTATGCTAAAAGATATATGGCTATAGATAATCCTATCTACTTAAAACTTACTGGTTTCGAGAATGAACTGGAAGCACATATCATAAGACATCCAGACACTAAAGAAGCATACAGATATTTGATTAAGCCAAATGATATAGTAATGATTTCTGGAAAAGACTTCAAAACCATAGAGAATAAAATGTTCAGACTACTAGGACTAGGGAACTTCACATTATCAAATATCTTCACATCAGACACAATCATAGGTTTTGAAGCAAGACTAGTAAGTACAAGCCCTGAGGACGCTAGAAAGAACAATGCACCAATAATTCAATGGGTAAAAATGAATGAACACATAGTAACCGAGCTAATAATACCCGAAGATCTCGAACTTAAAAGAAAAATACTATATGCTGAAAGAAACCTTCTTCAAGAAAAAATTGATAATATAATACAATTCTATAGAATTGGCTTCGCAAGAATAGATTCCATTGAAGAAAACACTGTAAAGTGTATCTATACACACAACTAAACAAAATATTTATATTACCAATAACTCCTATTCACAATAGGTCAGACGACCAAAACCAATGGGAGGAGGATGAAGGTATGTCCAAGCCATTTTATGTAAAATTCGAAGTACCACCAGAACTAGCCGAGAAAGTATACGAAGCAGTAAAGAAAGCAAGAGAAACTGGTGGAAAAATAAAGAAGGGAACTAATGAAACAACCAAAGCTGTTGAAAGAGGCCTAGCAAAACTAGTAATAATAGCAGAAGATGTTGATCCACCAGAAATCGTTGCACACCTACCATTATTATGTGAAGAAAAGAAAATACCCTATGTATACGTACCCAGTAAGAAGAGGCTTGGCGAAGCTGCTGGAATCGAGGTGGCTGCCGCCAGTGCAGCCATAATAGAGCTTGGTGGAGCAAAAGAGCTAGTCGAAGAGATAATTCGTCAAGTACAAGAATTAAAGGCCAAAGCTGGAACGTAAAGGGTTTAGAACAAAATAACTACAGGATATAAACTGTTTTTTATCTTAAGTCTTTTATCTCGAATATCTCGAAATCATCTCATATTGGAAAACAATTTTCGAGAAACAAATACTAGAATAGATAGAAGAGTTTATTATAATCAAAACAATTATATTCTTACCTTCTACCACTAAGTTTACGCGCTTCTCTCTCTGTCTCTCTTAGAATTAATATGTCTCCTAACCTCACTGGTCCTTTTACGTTTCTCGTAATAATTCTACCTTTATCTCGTCCTTCAAGAACT
>JAGHDU010000241.1 GCA_021159785.1 Staphylothermus sp.
GTATAATTTTGCTCCATTCTGATTGAATATATAATACTTATTCGTCATTAGATCGTCGAAAATTACTTTGTCATGATATACTGCTATTCTCGTATAGTTCTGTATTGTTTCCTTGATATTCTCTATATATGGATTATATGATTTTGTTATCGTTGTCGAAGTGGCTGGAATAGATGTATTAGTCTGTATACTCGTTTTTCCACCATGAAAACCTACATAGAAAGCTATAATTCCGACCAACAGTGTTATCAAAAGTACTAAAATCCATAATTGTTTACCATAATTGGTCATTTTTGTCACCAGAGTATTTCATTTAGATGATTAAAGAAAATGATGCTTATTAATCCTACTCGAAAGAAGTCATATTATCAGTGAAAGGAAGTAGGTTATTAACATACCTATATAAGCTACAGACATCATTATCAATATAGTAAGTAATGCTACTTTCCAACTCCTACTCTCGAAATATATAACTGCTAATGTTGCTAGACACGGTACATAGAGTATTGTAAATACTGTTATAGCAGCTATTTGTGAATCGATTAGTCCAAGTAATCTTATAGCTTCTCTTGCACTATTAGCTTCAGTCAGTATAGTTAGTGATCCTACAACTGCCTCCTTTGCTATGAATCCCATCAGAAGAGCAAAGGCTATAATCCATCCTACATTCTCTGACATATTAAGCGGTGATAAAATAGGTGCAAAGACCTTAGCTATTCCTGCAGCTATGCTATTAGAAACATCGTCTGTATATGTTAGCTCTGGCGTATAGCTTGTCATAAACCATATTAGTATACTAAGAACGAAAATTATGGTTCCAGCCTTGATTAGGAAATGCTTAGCTGAATCCCATACATGCCACCAAATAACTCTCAGTATTGGTTTGTGTATAGGTGGTAATTCTAATAGTATATCTGGCTCGACAACTACTCCTTTCTTTTTATCGTATTCATAAAGTAGTCTATTGATAATTGCGAATACTATGAAAGCTAATACATATCCATATAGTATTAATAAAGCTCCATTCAATCCTTTTAGTGCCGATGCAAAGGCTAGTATCACTACTAGTCTCGCTTGACAAGGAATGAACGGAAGAGTCATTATAAGCCTCATTCTTTCCCTAAGACTTGGAATAGCTCTCGTCGCCATTATAGATGGTACATTACATCCAAATCCCAGTATTATGGGGAAAACAGCGTGTCCAGAGACACCGATCTTATTTAATAAGCTGTGTAAACCTACTGCTATTCTTGGTGCTAAACCGCTATCTTCAAGTATTGCCAACATTAACGATATAACCATAATTAGAGGTAAGAATGCCAGTACAGCGCCGACTCCACCAATTATACCATCGATCAATAGATGAGAGGACATAGATTCACCCATTATTTTGTATAAGAAACCACTTAGGATCGAGAAACCTTTCTCCATCAAGCCTCCAATACTGTATTCTTCAAGTGCTACTGCTATTTCGTGATAGCCCAGTTCTTCGAGTATTATATCGAAGGGGAATCCAGTATTGATTGTAAATGCGAAGATAAATACGGCTAACAATATCGAAGTGCTTATCAATGGACCAGCTACTGGATGATAGAAGTATTTCGTAATAAACTTGTGTTTGGCTTCGACACTTGCTCTAATAATGATTCCTTTTAGTAATTCATTAATGTACTCAAACCTTCTACTCGAGAAAAGTTCCGCTGGATCTCTTTTATAGATTCTCTTTATTTCCTCCCTAATATTAATGATCTCGTTAAGTGCTTCTTCTCCAAGAGTTCTCTTTACAATGCCCTCTATCTCGGGGTCACCTTCTAATAATCTTATAGCCATCCATCTCTTAGGGAACCCTATCTTCGAAGTATCAAGTTTTTCGAGAACCTCCATGACAGATTCTATGAATACATTTAACTCCTTATAGTCGACCTCAAGTAGATCTCTTCTTCCTTTTCTACCCTCGGCTACATCTATGATTACATCAAGGAGATGCATGATACCTTGCATTGATGTAGCTGATACTGGAATTACTGGTACTCCTAGCTTATGTTCAAGGGCTTTGTAGTTTATGTGTATTCCGTGGGCATGTACGACATCATACTTAGTAATAGCTACAACCACATTAGGAGTTATTTCAAGTGTTTGTATGAGTAGATACATTGTTCTTTCAGGATTAAGACCATCAACAAGAACTAGGACTACATCTGGTTGTCTACTAAGGATATATTTCCTTGCTATTCTTTCCTCTATAGTTGTCGTTGAAAAACCATATATTCCTGGTAGATCAACAAATTTTATAACATGGCCTCTATGTATTCTTTCACCCTCATGTATTTCCACAGTTACTCCTGGCCAATTCGCAACACGTACTTTTTTACCAGTCAATATATTGAATAATGTAGATTTACCTACATTGGGTTGACCAAGTACTGCTACTTCTATATACTTTTTCATGATCCACCCCTTCACCAAATCGAGGAAGTTAGAATCTAGCTTAGTAAAGGTATAATATGTGGCTAAAGTGGTTCCACAATTATCCTTCTAGCAATACCCCTTCCTATTGCGATCTCTACTCCCATAACACGTACTATAATTGGTCCTTTTCCATAATTTGCTACAACTTCTATAACTGCACCCGGAGTTAACCCCATTTGATACAATCTATATGTCCATCCACCCCCCTTCATATATCCAACTATTTTTGCTCTTTTACCCGGTGGCAGTGATTCTAGTGATGATTGTATCATTAACCGTCACCGTTGTTAGGTTATCCTAACATTGTCTTCATAATATTAATATAATCAAATCATCTATAAAAAATCTACCGTAAAGGAATAAGTGAAGTGACAACAACATGAATAGTAGATTTAAATGGTGCTGACAAGAATTGGCGTTTTTGAATAATCTTAAGTGGCTAATAGACCAATATGGTATTTTAGGAGTATTTATAGTGTCATTACTAGGTAATGCTGTCCCCTATTCAACGATTCCATACCTTATATTCATAGTTGTATATGCTGGAATGGTGAAAGACCCTGCACTAGATATACTAATAGCATTTTCCGGGGGTCTTGGCGCTGCCATAGGAAAACTCATAGTTTACTATTTTGGATTCGGCCTCAGAAAAATACTTCCAGAAAAAATCCTCGAAAACATGGAGGTTTTCAATAAACTCTTCAAGAACTCTGCATTTATAGCAGTACTCTTATTCGCAGCCTTACCGCTACCCGATGATATCATCTATGTACCCCTGGGAGCCATGAAATATGATACCAAGAGATACTTCATAGCACTTCTGATAGGAAAAATAATAATCACCTATATGGCAGTTTATTTCGGAAAATCGGTAACGTGGCTCCTTGAATCAACAACTGCTCTTCCAGAATATGTCACGATACCTATTCTGCTAGTAATAACTATTTACCTAACATACCTTGTAGCCAAGATAGACTGGATAAAACTAGCAAAAATAATACAGAAAAAGGGAATATTACATGGAATAAAGTATCTCCTAATACAAGTAGCCAAATACACAGCTGAAATATTTACAAAACCTATAACCAAGCTAATTAAAAAATTCCATAAACAACTCTAGAACCAAGTATTTATTACACTACAATACCTTAGTTAAATAGAGGGATGAAGAGGAACCCGGGAAAATAGCCCCTATAAAAGGGGCGATGACATATCCTAGCCAGTAAGCGGGCACGGACCTCTACATTATTAAATAGATTCCAAATACGATTGTTCAATTAAAGATACTCGTTTACCTATACGCTTCTCGAACTCCCTTATGATCGGGTATGACGTTTCTATTATCTTCGAACAACTATAGTCACAATATAATGTAACAACAATTTCATCGCCTACAATACTATGATCAGTTACCACGACTCTCTGATCATGATAATAGTCAAGAATTTTCGATAAATACATCAATAATACGTGATCATCTAGCTTATTTAAATCAATATCATCCAAATGGATTTTCTTTGATAATACATTAGCATTTTGAATAATATTTTCATCAATCGATATACCAAGATTCTTCTCAAAGATCTCAATCTTATTCTCGTTTTCTTGTAAAACCCCATATAGGGAAGTAGTTAGTACAAGATCATCATACTGTAAATTAATATCCAATGCTTCAGCTAACTCTATTGATAACTGTATAACCTTAGATAAATGCTTCAAATTATTCTTGTTTAGATAAGTTTTGTAGAACTTCGGTATGAAATTTAGTATTGTCTTATTTGTATTTCTATGGAGAGCATAATAATCTTCCAGAATTTTCCATTGTCCAAAAACCTCTACGGCGCCTGGGACCTTACTTCTAACAATACTGATTGAATCATATAGAGATTTACCAGAATAAATCAGATAAGCCGTTGTAACGGTGCCACTCCTTCCAATACCTCCCATACAATGGACAAAAACTTTTCCCACCTTCTTATTCACTATATAGTCGATGAACAATGATATATCATGGAGTACTAAGAGATCAACTGGGTGTAAATCTGGTGTGGGTGCATAGTAAACTTCTAAGCCACAACTATTCAATAGCTCTAAATAATAATAATCAGATCCCCCGGGAATCTCGTGGGGCATTACAAGCACAACGAAGGCATCAAATACTTTAGCATAGTCACTAAGTAGAGAATAACTCGGAAAAGGTCCTTGCGCTAATTTATTTTCTATGATCCAGACATAGATCAAGTTAATGCACCCAATTAAAACAATATTGTCGACAATTAAGTTATTACATTTGCCAAGATAATCTATTCAAGGAATAGATTTATGAAGTGTTTTAAAAAAAGAATTATCTTTAACCCATCTTACTAGCCCTTCTTAGCGTTAATCCTCCTATACCGATGATTAATATGTATAAGATACCGATCATTGCTTCTATCACCATTACATTATTATTTAGTTCACTATATTGATCATCCAAATGCATCGCGACTTTGTTAGCTTCATCTTCTACCTTGGAGAATAAATCTGACTTCAATGAATCAAGCAATTCTGATATTGATGCCAAGTTGTTTCGTAACTGAATAATATCTTTCTTCAAGTCATCGCTTAATTGATCTATTCTTATGAAAAGCTTACCTACACTTGTATTGATCACGATTACCTTGTTGTTTATTTCTTCTACGATACCTTCAATATCACCGAGTTTTGTATCAATCACGACCATTTGTTCTCCTATAACCTCGATATCGTCTATTACGTCGTTCAGCCTATCCGATAATGTGGTGTTTAGAAGCAATACAAGGGTCTTTAGATCTTCTGATGAAGTCCTAACTAGTGATCCTAGTTCATAGAGATCATCAACTACCGCTATTATTTTTCCATTATATCCATTCAAAGACCATATTTGCGTATCATTGATTGCCTCTATTATTATCTTATATAATCCATTCTCTTCTGCTTTAAACATTAATAGAAATGTCCCTTCACCGATTTTCTCTAAACCATATTTCACATCTTTACCGCTTGGACTTATTATATCTATACTTAACTTAGCATCTCTGAATTCTCCGTTATACATTGTTGCTATATATATCTCTAAGTTTTCCCCAGTCCTTACAATTGAAGGAGCTATTAGCTTTATATCCATACCATCAATTGAGTAAACTGTTATGTTCCCAGACATTAGTTTCACTAACTGCTCCATCTCAGGCGATATATAATATTCGGACGGCACATTGAGAAATACTCTATATGTTCCCGGCATTAAATATGGAAGAGCCAATGACCAATTCATGAACCCTATTTCTGTATCTACTGGAATAGTTGAAATGAATCTACCACCAATATATAGATCTAGCGATGAAACATATCCCAGTAAATCGAGACCATATCCTTGAATATTTACTGTACCACCCATAGGCGCTCTCTCGGGAGATATTACAAGACCTGCTGATGTAACTAGAACCCTCACCTCACCCCATCCCAGTATAACGAACTTCATTAAGACTTTTCCACTTTTTGTAGGATTGAACAATTCCTCATGTAATCCTTTACCTTCTATTATCGAGGTTTTATTTGTTGATACTAGGACATGGTTAATTAATCTATATGGGGGTCCTATAATCTTATTGACAATAACACTTACATCTGAAGTACCCTCTCCTATCAGTAAGATTCTTCCAATACTATTCGGTTTATATAGGGGTATTTCTCCCATACCATCGAAGAATATATTTCGTACATCTAGATATCCTACGGGGTTTAGATTATCTATTTTCAAAATAGCGGCTTTCTTGATTTTTTCATCAAGCTTTGGAAGTTCTAGGAATGGATCTCCAAGTAGTGATAACTTCATGATCTCCGACATTATTATCTCTGAATCATGCTTTGACCAAGGAAACCACATAGCATTCATGAGGTAATATGCAATACCGTTTGCTACAACAGCACCAAGGGTAGGTTCTTCGCCTCTTATTCTAATCATATTATAATAAGCTATGATTTCCCTATGAAGCAATGATGCACCATAATACATGTTAGTAACTAATCCTCGTGAAAATAAGAATGGTCCAAATAGTTCCCAGGCAGTTCTAGATGCTCCTATATATGCTATCCCTCCAGCTGGTGATAATAGTATGGCTTCACCCATGCTCGGTGGCTTGAACCATGTTTTTGTTACCACATCAGTATCCCATGCAGCATTCATACAAGCGACACTCGAAACTATCGGTACTGAAGGGTTAGGCTTCATGTTTAAAACATCATATGTAGTTGCAAGAATCTCATAAAATAAACCTTGGGGAGATGCTATTGAATCAGCAAACGAATCACCATTTCCGTGCGATAATATAAAATACCATAGAGCATCTTCATTCCCTTGTAGGACATTAAGAACCATGTCTTTATCATAGTTGTAACTAGTTCTTGTGAGTAATGTCGTGTTGAAACTCCATGTCTCATTAGCTAATACCATTGTTGACAAAGCTGTTTCTCCAAACATCAGGAGCATTCCAAATGGATATCCACCCGACATATATAACTTATTACTTCTGGCAACATCTGAGTTATACCATGCAATAATTTTATCTATTACAGTTTGTACATATTTTTGATCACTAAAAGGTATTCTACCAATATACAAGTCTGGAACTAAGTCTCTATCCATATCCGCATAGAAGATATCGGTTGGTATCCAGTTATTATAAGGATCAGTCTTAATGTAAGAATGTTGGAAATAAAAGCTTGGCGGAACATCTCTAGCATTACCTATGAGTAATACATGGCTATAATTTCCAAATGTTTTATTTATATACGATATTATCTTTAGTGCCAGTGTCCAGTTATAGTTTTGGATCAACACTTCATATATTTCGTCTGGATAAGATACGTTATAGAATCCAGTATATTCTGTAATGTTTGACACTGGGGAATAGTTTGCATATATATAGTTAGTATCAATTATTGTAACATTATATCCTTTTTCCCGATAGAATTCGGCTAATGTATTATTTATAATAGTAGTTAGTGCTGGTATTGTTATTATTAGATAATTATTCATAAATTCCATAGGAGTGGTTTTACCATAGCTTATATATACTGTGAACTTATCGATTATCAATAACTTGTTCTCAACAGGGTTATATTGTATAGGGAATATCTTTACTGATACTAGTGTTTTGCCTAACAATCCGTGTCTAATAGTAACGCTTCCTAGTCTTCCTGGAAAGAATTTATCAACACCATAAATGCTTGAACTAGGAACATGCTTA
>JAGHDU010000069.1 GCA_021159785.1 Staphylothermus sp.
ATATAATAATAAATAATAATCGTCTGATCCTATATCTTCTTTACACACATTTCAATTTATATGGAAACGATCTATAAGTCGTAATTATTTAGAAAGTTCATCTAAGAAAATCAACGTTTCTTTATAGGAATAATTCCTTAATCTACTTTCTCCGCTAAAACTATGGTGAAAACACTCGCCATAACTATGGATGCTAATACTGCTTGATTAACACTTATTGTTTGATTGAATATTACGTAGGCTAGTAGACCTGCCCCGAAAGGTTCTGCTAAAGCTATTGAAGTTATGGTTGACGTCTTTACTTTTCCTAACAAATAGTTCATTAATGTATGACCTCCCATCATAGGGATAATTGCCAGGAATATGAAAGCAATATAGGATCTAAGCGGGTAACTAAATATGTCTATCCCGCGTAGAAGATTATACAACAGTGCGAACAGTGATGCTGATAAATATGTGGGGAACGTGTAGTTAATGGTATCTATACCTTTATTGTGTCTAAGGTATCTCCCTATTGCAAAATATATTGATACAAAGAAACCAGCTAATCCAGCATAGATCAATCCTATTCTATTGAGTTCTCCGCTTATGTCTGGGTGATAAAAAGCTAGAAGGGCAGAAAACCCAATAATTAATCCTATAACTTGTATAACGGATATTTTTTCTTTGAATACGAGATAGTCTATAATTAGGTTGTAGAAAGGATATGATACAACGAGAACCGTGCTAATAACCACTGGAATCATGTATAAGCTCTCCATCCATAATACAAAATGGAGACTTAGGAAAAGACCGGATAGAATTGAGTATATAGTTACAATATTTTGTTTTCGTCGAATAAAAATTGGTAATAGTATTAGGCTTGATATAAACAATCTCCAAAAAGCACATACACTACCTGGAGCATTTGATACCAATACAAGTATTCCCGCAGAAGATATAGATAACCATATTATGAAGACGTAGAGTAAAAGAAGCTTTTTCCCCAATACAGTTATCACTCCGATAATATCATATTTTCTTTATTAGCGGGAATCCCATTATTTCAAGCAAGTCTTTGAGAATGATAAATGATAACAATACTAAGATTATTCTAGTATTTCTCCTTATAGGATCTTTCTCCCCAAGCACTGGCAATGTCTCATAAAGTTTATTCAGCACTATACATAGATTGTTAGCATATTCTAGCAACTTATTGGGTTTTAAGTACTCGTAAACCTCTAGCAGTGTTGAGGGATATTCTTGTATTGTTTCAATGAGTTCTCTTTCTACTGGATCTAAATCTTTCAATTGATTTGTTATCTTTTCATAGAGTTTTAATGCATCACTATTGATTTTCTCCAAATTATCCAGTGGTTCATAGTTGAATGCTTTCCTTAGAATTCCTTGTATCCTGACAAAGGTATAGATTATCCATGAACCCAGTCCATATTCTTCGAGCCTTCTAGGGTCAAATGTTAATACTTTGGATGGATCTATGGATAACAGCAATGCTCTCGAAGAAGCTACTGCCAACTTGTTGAATGTTTCATTGAGTTTTTCTATATCGAGTTTTTCAGGGGATTCTATGCTCTTATATTTTCTTTTTTGGTTTTCAACATATGTTCTAACCATGACCTTCTTATAATCTTCTATTAGTTCATCCAAGCTATAATACTGTCCCCTTCTCGAGCTCATTCTCATACCTTTGAGGTTTACCATTTCATATACGAAATGTATCAGTTTTTCTGCTTCATCCTTATAGCCTATAAGATATAGTGTTGCTTTTACTTGTTTTTGTTCACGTGTTTGTTCAACCGCGATAACATTGTATACTCTCTTAGCACCGTATTCTCTAAACTTGTATACGGAATAAGCTACGTCTCTTGTAGTATATAGACTCGTTCCATCACTTCTCTGAACAATGAATTTACCAGGTTTATCCTTACCAAATAACTCTGAGATGAACTTATGTTCCATAGCGGCTTTATCTAGATCTAAGAGAAGTGCGCCCTCTTCCCTCCTTGCATACGGGAGTTTTTCTACTTCTTCAATGACTTTTCTAGCCAGAGACCTTATTTTGCGACTGCTTTCCCAATCAAATGAATCAAACCATATACCAAGTTTTCCTAGAGTCTCCTTAAATCCTTCTAGCGTCATTGATGATACTTCTCTGAAAACCTTACCGATCTCTTCATCTCCATTTTCATATCTCTTCATGTATTCCCTAATTGTTTCTTCAGCAAAGTCTGGATCCGTGATTTCTCTTGATAAAACGGCATATATTTCTGGATATATGCTTGATAACACATCCTCAGAACTAGTGTAGTTTGATAATTCGGAGAATACTTCGTTGAATTTTCTTTTTAATTCACTTATTCTATCATAGTTTTCTTTTAGTTCTTTCCAGACTTTACCGTATCCTTTACTTGTTAGTTCTTTTTCTATTTTCTCAAGGGTATCAGTGATCTCGGATAGTATTTCTCCAAGGTTATGCTTGTATTTAAACTTCTTCAATAAATTATCTGTTATTTCATACAATTCTATCAATGGATACAAG
>JAGHDU010000175.1 GCA_021159785.1 Staphylothermus sp.
TACATGTATTAATAACTATGACGTCAGCTTCATCTATACTATTAGCTAGGATAAAACCATTTTTCAACAGCACAGTCTTCATTATATATTCGTCGCCCTTATTCAGGGCGCACCCATATGTTTCTATATATACTCTCATACTGATTGACCCATTTTCTAATCTTGTACCATTGCTAGAAATGTATAGTTTATAATAACCGTTCGCCTGAACCGTGTCTTCATATGATTGTGTCAGACACGGTCAGGGTCATCACGGCGACGCCCCGATCCCCTCACCACAGCCCGTTCTGGACTGTGGGTCTTGGGAATCGGAGCCAACCAGTAACTTATTAGTTGGTTAAAGTTTTATAAATATTTTCGGGGATATATATCCCTAGGTAGAGATGTTGAATCTACTTGAATACCTTACAATCGATATACCATTTACAGTTAAGAACAATAGTGCTAAATTAATTTGGTGGACTGCATGGTTCTCCAAATTGTGTGCTCATAGACTACTAGATGATGTGAAGAAGAATAATGTACTTATTGATTTATCACAAACAAGTTTCCTTAAGTACGCTCGTAAGAGATGCTATGATATACTGCCAAATCGTAGATATATAGATGGAGTAGCAACACTGATACACTCAACGCTCAAGAGTGCAAGGAAACTAGGAGTAAACATAAAGAATATAGAGCTTAAACCATGGCTGTTATTCCAAAGCGAAGCAGAAAAAGAGAAAAAAGGAAACCTAAACATAAGACTAGAATCAATAGACAAGGCAAAAATATTGGTATTTAATCATAAAAAAGAACCAAAGAAAATAACAATAAAACTAAGAACACCGAAAGGATACAGGAAAACACTAGAAACACTCATAAAGAAATCATTGAGTAAAGAGATAGGTTACCCGGCAAGAATAGTAATTAAAGAGTACAATTTCTATCCATCCAACCTACACCTCTACTCTAGTCTACAAGTAATGATACCATATAATCTATATTTAGAGACTATGAGGAAGTATAGCCAACCTCGCGGAAATCATGTTGCTGGCTTAGACGTTAATGTTGATAGAATTAACCTAGCTATAATAGATAAATATGGTAGGCTAAGAGATGTAAAGACATTCTGGTTCAATGAAATAACTAGTCGCGGATACAAGAGGAAACCCGCATGGACAAAAATACATCAAGCAATACACGCTATGCTAGATTATGCATATCATCATGGTGTAGCAGTTCTTGCTCTTGAGAGTCCGAAAATTATAGGCTATTTGAGATACTATTGGATAAGAAACGGTGATAGAAAATCAAAGAACTACAACTATAAAAAATCTATCTTCAGGAATAAGATATTGAGGGTAATAACATATAAAGCCCCACTTTACAGCATAAAAACAATCTATGTAAATCCCAAGGGGACAACACACTCTAAGGAACATTATAAAGTTATGAAATATTTTGGTCTTGATAGATACATGGCGTCAGCATATATAATAGCCTTAAAATGTATAAAAGTATGATATCACTAAGAATATATGCGGTTTATTGGTGGTGAGTAGCTAATGAGCAGTTATAAGAGGATAAGGGATTATACTTATGAAGAACTACTTGAGCGTGCTTACTCTAAACTTCCATCAAGACCTGTGCAAAAAGAAGCGTTCGAAATTCCAAGAGCCGAAGTAATGTTTGTAGGAGGTAAAACTCTTATTCTTAATTTCAAACAAATTGCTGATATTTTAAATCGTGATCCAAAAATAATGCAGAGATACTTTGTTAAAGAATTAGGTGTTCCAGCTTATATCAATGAATCGGGACAATTAACGCTTCAGGGTAGATTTAGTAGTCATGTAATAAATAAATTGATAGATGTATTCGTTAAGAAATATGTTATATGTCCAACTTGTGGTAGTAGGTTCACTAAACTCATTAAGAAAGGTAGAGTATTTATATTGAAATGTGAGGCGTGTGGAGCGGAAACAACTTTACAAGCATTCTAACAGAATTAAGAATTTTGCTAGTTTTGGTGAATGATATCTATGGATAATGATCAAGTAAGAGTTTATGTTAAAATACACAAATATGGTGAAGAGAGAATAATTGCTATTTGTGATGAGGATCTTCTTGGTAAAAACATAATAGATGAGGAAAAAGGCATCAAATTCTATGTTGATCCATATTTCTACAAGGGTGAGCTCCTATCTATAAGTAAGGCATTAATGCTTCTAAAACGTGCATCAATAGCTAATCTTGTGGGTAAAAACATTGTTAACGCGGCCAAAAACAATGGATTAATACATGAAAATGCAGTGTTATACATAAAAGACATTCCACATGCGCAGTTCGCAATCCTATATTAACCCTTATTCTATTATCTTCTTCTATGGGAATAGATGCTATGAGTAATAAATACTGTGTAAGATGTGGAAGAAATATCGGCGAGGACGAACCTTACATTAATGGATATTGTATCGATTGTTTCCTAAAGTATAGAGGTATATTTATAACTAGACCTGTTATTGAAGTCTCTATTTGTAGTAGATGTGGTGCTTGGCGCTTCAAAGGTCAGTGGAATGAATCATTACCAATTAGAGAAATATTGAGGAGGATTTTTCTAAGAGAAGCCTATAGATTTTTGCAAAAAGGACTAGAAATAGTCGATGTAGAAATACTAACAGAGCCGTACAAAGTCAATGAAGCGGAATACGCGGTTAGAGCCGTTCTTCAAATACTTGTTCATGGCGAACATATTATAAACGATGTTGAGTCTGAAATAATAGTTAAGCTGACAAGAACTGTTTGTCCACGTTGTATTTCATATGCTGGCAAAATACATAGAGCTTTAGTTCAAGTAAGGGGTGTAGACGGTTCTTTAAGTGATGAAGAAAAGAGATTTGTTAGGACAGTTCTTAGTGATCCTGCTATTATAAGCGAAGTAGTGGAAATTAAGGAAAATAGGTATGGGTATGATATAAAATTTATTTCAAGCGTCGCAGCTAAGAGATTTTCAACTATTTTGAATAGGTTGAAAGGGGCAAAAGTAACTGAGTCATTCAAACCAACAAAATATAATCCAGATAAGGGAAAGTGGACTGGAATAACTACACTATCTGTAAGGTTTCCCTCTTTAAAAATTGGGGACTTAGTGGAGTATCGTGGAAAACCAGGTGTTATAAAGGATGTAAAATCAACTGGCGTTGATGTGGAACTATTAGATAATGGTCAAGTAGAACATATAAAATATGATGCCTACTGGAGAGGGGAGTTATCTAAGCCTGGATATATGAGTTATGGAAAAATATATAGTGTTATAGCAAGGGATAAAAGCACGGTATACCTTCTTAACGATGAAACAGGTGAAATGAAAGAATATCCACTTACAAAATATCTCTCTGATATAAAAGAAGGGGACAAAATTAGGTTTGTAAGGGTAAAAGATAAAGA
>JAGHDU010000134.1 GCA_021159785.1 Staphylothermus sp.
ATATATAATTATTTATCCAACTTTATGTCCGAACTATATGAATACAATAACGAAGTAAAAAAGCACGGATACTATTTGAAACCAGTTCATATAGTTGTCAAAAAGAATAGTGAAGGAGAGAAAGTGAAGTATTACTATTTTGGAAGATACTGGTACAAAATAGTATCTGTTAAGAAAAAGAACCGGAGAACAATTAGATGGATATATGTAGGAAGAAAAAAACCATTGAGAAAACTCATGGATCCTCCGAAGAACCCCTTAGAAGGATTGGTTATAAAGATAAGCACTGATAAAATTGAAGTACTTGCCTCGAATAGAGATGTTTTGGAAAGTATAAGGAAATTAATACAATGAGCAGAGCAGTAATGGTGACACTATGGGTATATTAATAAGGAATGCAAGATTCATAGTATCGCCGCTGGAAAACTACGAATTAAGCATTCTTGAAAACAAAAATATATTCATAGAAAACAACAAAATTGAATGCATAGACGACAATTGTGGAAATAAGACTGATATCGTTATAGACGCATCTAATCATATCGTCATCCCCGGCTTTATAAATGCACATACCCACGCTGCAATGGTTTTTCTAAGGGGTGCACTCCCAGATGCAGAATTCTGGGAATGGATGCCCAGAATTACTGATATTGAGAAAAAACTCATTACCAAAGAACTTGTTTTCCATGCTAGTAGATTAGCTTGTCTAGAAATGTTGGTAAACGGCATAGTTGGATTCATAGATATGTACTATCACCCCTTTGAAACCCTTGAGGCTTGCCAAAAATATGGCTTATACATAGCTTCAGGACCTATTTACAGTCACGAGAAAAGAAAACAAATTGAAGAATTTTATAGAGAAGCAGGAAGATACCAAAATCATATACCCTTAGTAAATATACATAGTCTATATTCGCAAACAGAAGAAGATATTTTGGAAGCACACTATTATTCTCTAGAAAACAATATGCGCTTACAAATACATGTATCGGAAACAAGAAGAGAAGTATTCTTATTAAAGAAGAAAACAGGACATTGGCCTGTTGAATACATGTATAGGAAAAAACTACTTGATAAGAACACTATTTTAGCCCATGCTAATTGGTTAACAAGTACTGAGTTAGAATATGTTGCCGAGAAAGGATCATACATAGTTACGTGCCCCCATACAACCATGCGTTTAGCAGAAGCAGGATTCACACCAATCTATGAGGCTTTGGAAAAAGGAGTAGTTGTAGGAATAGGAACTGATGGTAGTAGTGGTGATCGATATAATGTTCTAGATGAAATAAAAGAACTTGTGTTATTATACAGACATAATTACTGGGATACGAGATTGAAAATTAAATATGTTTATCCACGTCTAATTCTAAACAACTATAAAATCTTTAGAATTAAAGGAGGAATAATTAAACCTAAATACCCAGCACATTTAGCTCTTCTAAGAATAAATCCCATTAAACATACACCACTAAAAAGAGATAACTTGTTGGCAAGATTAGTTCTATCTGGAGAGTTCCGAGTTGACTATACTATCATAAATGGTATAATTAAGTACGATATAAATAATTTAGAACAATATTTAGACGATATAAAAACAAGCTTAGTGTATATTGAAAAAATATCTGAAAGCATAGATTACGAGAAAGGTGCTGTAAAGTGAAAATTTCTCCTCAAAAATATCACTATCTTGGATTGTCAGCTGTGATATTTACATTAATAGCTTCGATACTTTCGCTTTATGTATACATAACGTATCAGAGGAGCGAATACTTATACTATTTCGTATTCTGGCTTGTAGTATGTTTTATTGACATAATTATTTGGAGAAATCCACCCAAACAAAGACGAAAAGATAACGAATTACTTCTTAAAGGAGATGTCCCAGAACATTCTTGATTTATCTAATACTGGTATGGTCTTCCTTGCTTCTTCAACTACTTCAGGTTTTATAGTCCATTCAATATATCCCGGTTTAAAACCAATGTCTACTTCTCTAAAACCGTATGGGTTAAATATACCACTTCTACCAACGTATAATTCCCCTGTGTGATCGGATAATATGATATACATTGTATTTTCATGACTCCTAGCTCTTCCCAGAACATCTAGTACTTCTTCTTTCAAGTATCCTTTAACCCATCCTGCGTGTACAAATACTCCATATGCATTATTCCTTGCATAAGTCCTAAACAGTTCTGGAAACCTGAGATCAAAACATATAGCTACATAGAATAAGTATTTGCCTAAATAAATTCCTTTGGATAAAGAATCTCCAGGTATGAAATAATCAGATTCTCTATATCCATATGCATCAAATAAATGGATTTTACTATAGAGTCTGTGTATTTTCCCACTTGGTTCGATTAATACACTAGTGCTTTTGGTCTTTGGTCTAGTATCTGTCCTCTCTATAATATGGGCTATGATATTTATGTCCAGAAAATTCGCTAAATCAGATAATTTTGAAATAAAAATACTATCTTCCAATGGTTCAGACCTACTATAGACTTCTTGTGGTTCTAGACCTGCCAATATATTGATCATCGAATACTCAGGAAGTAAAATGACATCTGCTTCTTTGTATTGTCTAGTTAAGATTGACTTAATTTTTTCATAGTTCTTTTGAGGATCAATTGTATAAGCATCCTGTACAATACCAACAATTATATCATTGTTATCCAATTTGCATTACCACCAATTCCTAGTAATGGTCACAGGTTTTTGCTCGGTTCCTACGATGTGGTTAGACCTAATAGTTTTTTGATCTCGCTTGTCGCATTTCTTGTCAATATCTCGTTAAGGTCGAATACTTCGATCTTTATATCTTTTATTACGAATTTATTATCTTCAACTTCGTATTGTAATATAATGTTTACTACTGCATCCTTGGGCACTTCGAATCTTTCAACAAGGATATTGTATATTTTTGCATTGATATCGCTTATTATGTTATTAATTTCTCTAGCATCTAGTTTCCTTTGTTTATAATAATCTCTTAATGCCGCATTTACAACTCTCCTTAGCTTTAATGCGTACCCACTCACTCTTATAGGACCAGTTCTAACCTCTGGCAACTCTTTTTACACCTACTATATATTATTGATCAATAACAGAATATATATTTCGTGTACATTCCATACTGGGTGAGCATTAATGTATAAGTGTCCTAGACTAATAGACATTAATGCAAAATCAAAAATCTTCAGAAACAATGAGAAATTACTTATTATTGGGAGATGCATTGAGATCGAGCACCCAGATATTCTAGAGGAATTCATAAAGCAAGGATATAGCGTACTAAGTGTATGTCTCGAGGCTGAACACGTTAATATGGTTGGTTTTAAACTCGCAGGAGTTATTGCAAGAGGAAATTATAAAGAAGTTTCAGTATTAACAGTTGATGGCAGTATGCATTGTACACAATTACACTGGATGCTTGAAGAAGTTTTTAAGATTCTAGGTAGAAATAATATTATTCGTAGGCACTTTGTAATCTATAAAGGAAAACTCTTCGAAGTTTCAACAAGATCCGTAAAGACAAGTAGATATCTATATAAAGTTGATAAGATTATTTGTGGAGGAACGGTAATTGATGATCGAAACAAGAATAGTTGATCTGATCAAAGGTTTAGACATTATAGCTAGGAGATTTCTAGCATATAAGAGACTTAGTACTGCTTATTGGATTGCTTCAATCCCCTTAGTAATATATATTGTACTTATATTTGTGGGACAATATAT
>JAGHDU010000238.1 GCA_021159785.1 Staphylothermus sp.
ATACGAATTTCATGTAGAAGCAAATGACCTATCACGTACACTAGTATATAAATTCCTTCTGAAATACAAAGAACAGCTTTTAGAATACGGAGATGAAGGTATTGGAGAGAAGGCATCCTATATAGTTGTTGATAAGAAAAACATTAAATCTGTAGATAAACCAAAATGGTGGATGGGTACAATATATTACCAAATATTTGTGGATAGTTTCGAGAATGGAGACCCAACTAATGATCCCGAAAAGAAGATAAGTAGAACTGTACCGAGAGAACATGGTTATTATGGTGGTGACTTAAGGGGTATCATTAACAGATTTAAACACATTAAAGACCTAGGCATTGAAACAATTTATTTAACACCAATCTTTCATGCACTGAGTTACCATAGGTATGATGTATGTGACTATTATAAAATTGATCCATATCTTGGCGATTTAAACGATTTTAAAGAACTCGTAGATCTTCTCCATAAGAATGGGATAAAGATAGTTCTTGATATTCCCCCCATCATTCAGGTTCATGTTTTGAATACTTCATAAGAGCGATCAAGGGTGAACAAAAGTATAGGAAATGGTTTTGTTTTACAAATGAAAATGATTACGAGGGATTCTTTGATGTCCCCATTATGCCAAAGATAAACCATGATATCCTTGAGACACTAACATATTTTGTAGATGTGTTAAAGTATTGGATTGATCAAGGAACTGATGGTTTAAGAATAGATGTTGGAAATGGATTACTACATTGGTGGCTCAAAACATTATATTACAGAATTAAGGAATATAACGAAAACATTTTATTCTTAGGAGAACTCAATGACAACCCTGTATACTACAAAGAATATTTTGACACATTCATGGATTATTATTGGCGAAAACACATTTTACGGGCACTGGTTGATCGCAAGGAATCTCTGAGAGAACTTGTTGATGCGTTGAATTATTTATATAGTTCACTGCCCCATTACCAAACAGTATCTCTTTACCATTCTCTAGGAACGCATGATACACCAAGAATCAAAACTGTTGTAAAGAATGATCTAAAAACACTGAAAATGCTGTTTGTACTTCTCTTCATTTTACCGGGCTCGCCAGCGATATATTATGGCGATGAAATAGGGTTAGAAGGAGGCTATGATCCAGACAATAGGAGGCCTATGATCTGGGACTGGAACAAATGGGATTTAGATCTGTTGAATCACGTCAAAAAACTGGCAAAGCTTTATAGAGAACACAAAGCGCTTAGAATAGGGTTCTTTGATATAAAAGTTATCGACGTGAATATTTTACTTATTAAAAGATGGTGGAAAGAAGAAATAATATATACATATATCGACTTAGGAAAGCATTGTTCCTCGATAAGATTAGACAAAAACATATACTACGATCTATATAATGATAGAGAACTAGAAACAGACTATATTCACCTCGACGAAAAAGAATTCACAATACTAAAGAAGCTGAACAAGTAATCATACTTAATTACATTATGGGTGTGTTACTTGTGATCAAAGAGATAGAGCGTAAAAGAGGTATTATCTTAGCAATCGTTATAATCCTACTCATTATTTCGAACTATATATTCATAACCATGGCTACTATACAATCTATAAATATTAATGAGAATTGGAGACTTTTGTTAGGTGAGGACATAGTCCCTTTAGATATAAAAATAATGGGTCAGTCAATCATACTTCTAACTATCAACGATGTATTCAATGAATTAACCCTTTACAATATTTCGTTAAACGGTGGAGCTAATTGGGTAAGAAAATGGACATATGATGGGAATGCAACACTGCTTCCACTAAGACTTGAAATACTTAGTCACCGGATATACGTACCTGTCTTAATAAATAATCGTCATCACTTAGCATTACTTGTTATTAACGAAAACGGTCATATAAGTGATAGTTACGAGGTAGTTTTAAGTAATATTATAGGAATCTATGATACTATTCCCTTAAACGCGAGTACTCTCTTAATAGCTGGAACACGATACAAGGCGGGATATAGACTCCAATACTATATCGGATTATACAATGTCAAAAACAAGGAATTAATCAACATCAGTGTATGGGGGACCAACGATAATGACATATTGACGCAGATAATCTATGCTAATCACGATAAATTAGCTGTTCTAGGTAATAGCACTGGTGAAGGTCAAAAAATATACATACTTAACTATGATGAGGACACTATTTATAAACAATCAATAGACGGAACTGTACTAAGCAACTGTATCGACGAGGATAATATATACGTACTACATATTATGAATAACAAATACTATATGACTTCAATACGTATGAAAGAATTATCGTCAAAGACTACGTTATTAAAATCATTACAACAAGAACTCATCAGAGAACTAAATACTATTTCAAAATACAAAGACTACTTCTTTCTGATGGGGAGCGCGCTAAACACTGAATATGGGACAGTTTATGGAGTAATATATGTTTTAGACGAAAACTATACAACTCTAAAAGCTATTTGGATAGGAAATCCCGACCAAGAAACGGTCATACTTACTGGGACAAATAACAACGATATATTATTAGTCAGCGGTTTATTTGGAGACAAAATATTCATCATAAGTTACACTTTATCGGTTGAATCTATTAACTGGGACCAAATGCTCCCATACATAATTATAAACCTAATCACAGTTGCATTAATAGTAGTTATTCTCTACATTATCAAGAAAAGAAAATAAACAAATAGTGTTACCTACCCCTCTCTTCTTTATCTACAATATTCTAGCCAATATTGGTGGATATGTTGCGAAGTATGTCTCAATATCTTGCTAGTTTAATACTATTAATAGTTGTGGTAGTTGGTTTATCGTTCGTGAATAGTTTTTACACCTCTAGGATTACGATATTTGAGAAAACAATCAATAACAACATGGTAACTTATGATATTTCACTAATTGATTGCGTTAATAATGTTAGTTACTATTATAATTATGGAGATACTATCTACTTGAAAACTCCTGTCTCGGTATTATCCGAGAATAAAACTTGGATAAGCTCTTATATTATTCCTTCAAAATCGATCTTCCGCGTCGAGGGATGTAATAATTTCTTGATATTAAATACGTCAAATGGCCAAGTGGTGATTAAAACATGAAAGCTCTAAGCACAGTGTATGGTACATATGTAGCATCATTAATGATGCTGCTACTTACATTTAGTCTATGGACGGCATTATCTACTATAGGCAACGAATTATCAAGTAATATGAGTGAATACACGGAAAAACTTGAAACACTTATTAATAAACCAATTATGAGAGTTAAACTAGTAAATAACACATTATACTTAGAAATACATACTTATAAACCGATCAAAATAGCTTATATGATAATAGAATACCTCAATGGAACCACTATATTTGAAAAGGTAAATAAAATTGTGTACAATACATCAACGTTTAAAATACTAAGCCCATATAATGGGAGCCCAATTAAGATCGGGTTAATACTCGATAATGGTGCGGTTATATATTACGATCCACGGACAGATCCATCAATAAATATGTTCGGCACAACGTACATTGATGAAACAGCGTTTCAAGCAACACAATCTAGTAATAATCATGAATTCATTATAAACCCTACAGTGGGATGGGCATTTAATAAATCATTAATAATAACTGACGGCGATAACATCTATTACTTATTACCGGTGCTTGTTGGAGATTATAACTGGAGCCAAACAGTACTTGATACTGGTTATAAACAAACGTATTCAGGAACAATAAAAATAAAGCTACGAGACACAACTAATAATAAGTTAATCAATAAGCTTAGAGGAGTATTTGCAAATGATCTAAGGTATGTAGATGCATATATAGACTATGAGG
>JAGHDU010000097.1 GCA_021159785.1 Staphylothermus sp.
AGGACGACTACCATACGACCTCGTAGACGTAGTAGTATTCGGCGGTGATGGTGGAACCTTCGATATAGGATTCCAAGCACTAAGCGGTGCAGCTGAGAGAGGACATGACTTCCTATACATACTATACGATAACGAAGCATATATGAACACCGGTATACAGAGAAGCGGTGGAACACCAAAGTTCGCATGGACAACCACAAGCCCAGTAGGAAAAGTCCTACCAGGTAAGATGCAGCACAAGAAACCAATAGCCGACATAATGGTAGCACACAAAATACCATACGTAGCAACAGGAACTCCAGCACACTGGTTAGACTTCGTAAAGAAGGTTAGAAAGGGTATCGAAGTAAATGGTCCAGCATTTATACACGCCCTAAGCACATGTAATCGTGGATGGAGACACGATACAGCACTTGCCATAGAAATATCAAAGAGAGCCGTAGACACATGCTACTTCCCACTATGGGAGTGGACACCAGAAAAAGGCTACGTATTAACAGATCGTAGCCTAGCAATTGCAAGGAATCCAAACCTAAAACAACCAATAGAAAAATTTGTAGAAGTACAAGGAAGATTCAAACACCTACTAAAGCCAGAAAACAGGCACTTACTCAAAGAACTACAAGAATGGGTAGACGCTGTCTGGGAAGACTTATTAAGAAGAGCTACAAATGCACCAAAGTAGAATTATTTTCATAAACACACCTTATTTTTTATAAATAAAAATTTAGGAGAATATTATTGGTAATCATCCAAGATATCAAAAACATAAGAGAATTTCTGATAAAAAAGATCTGTTCTCAAAGAACCGTAATAGCTTTCATAGGAAGCCCTCTAAGAAACGATGATAGAGTAGCATTACTTATCTACAATGATCTAATAGTTAGACTAAAGAATAATTTGATGAACATATGGTTTATCGAATGTGAATACGGCTTAGAAAACTGCATACACGAAATAGTTAGGAAAAATCCAGAAACACTAATAATAGTAGACGCTATACTATCTCAAGAATTAAAACCTGGAGAAATAGTCTTAGCTTCATGGGATCATGTAAGAGATAAAATTGGGTTGGCAACGACACATAATATTCCCATATACATAACGCTAAGTCTTCTAAGTAGTCAAGTTGTTATTAATGAAATATATTTGCTTGGTATAAGGATTAAGGATATTGGAATCGGTATGAGTATTAGCGACGAAGTAGACAGTGGACGCGAAAAGTTAGCTGATTTACTTCTTGAAGTCATTAAGTTCTGCAGTAATAGAGGAAAACACTAGTCTAGGTAAAGTATACGGGAGTAATGGAATTGATTTATAAGCTATTCTTTCATGTTCATCAAATTGATATTCTTTAAACATCTTCAACCTGTAAAGATCTTCGATGAAAAACACTGGTAACCAATAGCCTAGCTTCTTAACGATGTTAACAATCCTATATTGTGCGATAAATTTCTTGTAATATTTATTGTATATGTTAAGATATCTTTCTAAAGTGATTTCTCCGTCCAACAATTTTGCAAGTGGCAAAGCTAATAGGGTTATACCGTACAATCCTCCTCCAGTATATGGTTTTATTAAGGGAATCGAGTCACCAATGAAGAATATTTTTTCCATACAAACTGGTTTCCTTAGAGGAGGTTCTAATGGTATTGTTCCTCCAAAAAACCTTTTTATTGCATAGTTGCTGAGACCTATTCTCCTTGACAAATATTTAATGATTCTCTGTGGATAGTTAAAGTGCTTCTTCGTACCATAACCTATAAGTGCTATTTCTTCATTGAGTGGAACAAACCATCCAAAAAAATCTGGGATAATGTTCGTATACACTATGTGAAATATATTTGGAAAATCTATATTTGCTTTAACAACAGCTTGTACTCCGTAGATTTTATTTCTAATTGGGCCGAAACACACTCTTCTAAAGAGTGAATAGGAACCATCGGCTGCTATTGTTTTCTGGAATTGAAGAGATCGTTGTCCTACCCGTAAACTCCCCGGTTTCTCTCCGGGCTTTACTTTAACTCCAAGAACTAATCTATGACCTAATTTCTCCACCATATTGCTTAATTTCTCCTCTAAGAAGGGTCTCTTGATATGATACGCTATTGGTTTATTCAATAGGAGCTCGATCTTCCTATGAGGTGTATGAAAAACTACACCATAGTATTTGTTATCTATTATTCCATCTCCAAGGATTTGTTTTAGAAAAGATGCTGTAAAAGAACCAACAATCCCTGTGCAGTGTTCGGGTTTACCAGGAGAAGTGTGTTCTTCGAAAATAATGACATCGTTTTTTCTAATAAAAAAACTGGTAAGTAATCCAGCTGGTCCAGCACCTATAACTGCTATCTTCCCACACGTATCCATCCACTATTCCCGTTCATAGCTTCTATCACTTTTCTTCATGGTAAATCTTTTGGCTTTCAAACTCTTTACTATGTAGAGGTAAGCAGCCTCGGGGTCTCCACTAGTGCCACATGTGTAAACATCCACTGTGGCGAAATGGTGTTCTGGCCAAGTGTGAATAGATATGTGGCTCTCTAAAACTATGCCGACTGCACTGACACCTGGATGTATTTTCCAAACTTTCACATCTAATAATGTAAATTCACCAATTTTTGCTGCTTCACGTATTATTTCAACTATCTTTTTCTCATCAGATAAGATCTCTGGGTCGCATTCGTAGAGTTCGCCGTATATATGTCGTCCTATCACTGGTTTCTTAGCGACTTCCTTATTCTTTACGACATTGTATACTGCGAACATTTTCATCACCCCAAATGTTACTTACCCCCCGGGGGAAATTTAAAG
>JAGHDU010000022.1 GCA_021159785.1 Staphylothermus sp.
ATATATAAAAAGACTTTGACAAAGCAATTGAAGTGAGAGACATGAGTTTAAGACTTGATCCATGGGGACATTTCGCAATAGAGGAATATAGTAAATTATTTGAACAATTTGGGATCTCTCCCATAGATGCTCTTATAGAAAAACTTCCACAAGAACATTACATGTTCAAGAGAAGGATAGTTTTTGGTCATAGAGATTTTGATAAATGGTTATCCATGCTTAAGAAAGGAGAGAAAGTAGCTGTTTTAACAGGATTTATGCCAAGTGGTCATACACATCTAGGACACTTAATACTAATAGAAGAGCTGAGATACTTGCAAAGTATTGGTGCCCATGTTAAAATGGCAGTAGCTGATGCAGAAGCGTATGCTGTTAGAAGACTTCCTCGTGACAAGACTATTGAATATGGATTAGAATACATAGCACACGCTATTGCATGGGGTCTTGATCCCGAGAAAACAGAATTCTATTTCCAAACAGCACAAGAAAAGGAATACTATAGATTGATACAGATGTTTTCTAGAAAAATAACAATGGCAGAGATGGAGGCTATTTATGGAGAAATAAGCCCTGCAAAGATTATAGCTTCTTTAACTCAAGCATCAGATA
The DNA here is from genome assembly GCA_021159785.1 of Staphylothermus sp. Classification (GTDB taxonomy): domain Archaea; phylum Thermoproteota; class Thermoprotei_A; order Sulfolobales; family Desulfurococcaceae; genus JAGHDU01. The sequence goes on from JAGHDU010000022.1 coordinate 610, forward strand.
TCCTTCACCTACAGTTAGACAAATATGGTGGTTATAAACATGTTCTTGTACCAGTTGGCGCTGACCAAGATCCTCATATAAGGCTTACAAGAGATATAGCTGATAGATTCGAACATGAACTGGGATTGAAAAGGCCATTCTCAATATATCATAAGTTTATTAGAGGTCTTGACGGAAAGAAAATGAGTAGTTCCAAACCAGATTATGCAATATTTCTATTGGATGACGAACGAACTATTAGAAAGAAAATAATGAATGCACTAACTGGCGGTAGACCCACAGCAGAAGAACAAAGAAGGCTTGGTGGCGATCCTAGTAACTGTACTGTTTATGAACTTTACATGTACCTACTGTATCGTAACGACAAAGAACTATTAGAATTATATAGTGATTGTAGGAATGGAAGGATCCTCTGTGGACAATGTAAGAGAAACGCCTATGAACTACTAATAAGAGTGATAAAAGAGCATAGAGAAAAATTCGAATCAATTTATGATCCAAAATATCTGAAACAATATGTTGTGATCCCAGATTTTTGATTACCGCTCACTACAATATTTTCGTATTTTTAAGTTATTTCTTCAAGAAATCTTCTTGTTGACTCAACAGGATCTTTAGCTTTAGTTATAGCGCCTCCCACAACAATTATATCCGCTCCTGCATCTACTAATGGTTTTGCCCTACCGTGCTTAATTCCACCAGCAACAGCTAGTTTTGCGTTCAATACTTTCTTTAACTCAATTATCTCATCTATTAATTGATCTATGGTTAGACCTCTCTTTTTCTGAACATCTATACCTATGTGATACAGTATGATATCCACTCCGAGTTTATCAATCTCTTTAGCACGTTCAACAGGATTGGGGTGATTTATTAGGTCAACTATTACTAGACCATTCATTTTCCTAGCTTGTTCTAGACCTGTTTTTATTGTTTCATCACTAGCAAGAGACAAAATTGAGAAAGCATTAGCACCAGCTCCAAGAACTATTTCCGCCTCATAGTCGCCTGTATCCATTGTTTTTGTATCTGCAACCAAGAAACAACCAGTAGCTTTTTTGAGTACGTCTATTCCTATAATCCCCCATGATTTTATGAGAGGAGTACCTGCTTCAATCCATATGTTTTCGCATCCTAGTTCTGAGGTTATGGTTGTGGCTATTCGAGTAGCTGTTATTAAGTCATGTGTATCCAATGCAATTTGTAGTATTGCCAACTCGTGATTCACCGTATAAGGGTTATCTCTGATTAATTATAAAATAGTATTTCGAAGACAGCCAATGCAACGTGGTTGATAAAAATGATTGATTCAAACAAGATCAAGGAAGAGAAGCAGAGAATAAGGAAAATGATCTGGGATCTAATGGAGAAATATAATATAGCTAGATTTCCTAGACCAGTTCATGGAAGGATACCTAATTTTGTCGGAGCTGAGGTTGCCGCTGAGAGAATTACTAATTTAGATATATGGGTAAATGCACACGTTGTTAAGGCTAATCCTGATAGCCCACAAAAGCCTTTAAGGTATAGAGCATTATATGATGGAAAAGTTCTTGTTATGGCATCCCCTAAGCTTAGGGAGGGATTCATCCTATTAGATCCATCGAAGATCCCGCCGAGTAAGTACACATATGCATCAACTATTAGGGGAGCATTTATTTATGGTAAGAAAGTCTCATTGAAAGATATACCTTGTATAGATTTAGTTGTAACTGGTTCAGTAGCTGTTGATAGAAGAGGGGGGAGAATAGGGAAGGGCGGAGGATACGCAGAACTAGAATATGCTATACTTAGGGAAATAGGAAGCGTTACACAACAAACACCAGTCGTCACTACCGTACATGATATACAAATAGTAGATCAAGTTCCTCTGGAACCACATGATTTAACAGTGGACTACATAGGTACTCCCAAAAGACTATACAAAATATCCCCAAGACCGCCCAAACCAAAAGGAATTTACTGGGAACTATTAGGGGATAAAATCAAGCTCAAAGTGATACAGGAACTTATTCAGTACTTAAAGAAATAATGTTATATCTAGCGTCATAAATAATTACCAATTAGACTAAAGAGGCGTAAAAGCATCGTTAATAGGTAGGTCACAAATGTCTGATTTTAAAGAATTACTAGATTATGCTAAAAGAATAACCAATGAAACACTAACAGAAATATTTGATGACGCAATAGCTGAAGCCAAGAATATTAGTGAAAAACTAGTTGATCTACCATACATTAGTAAAGATTATAC
>JAGHDU010000101.1 GCA_021159785.1 Staphylothermus sp.
CAATAGTACAATTATCATCTATAAGACGATTAATATATCTTGTAATCATTATTAGTGTTTTCATAATTGTATAATTTAGTTTGATAACTATAAGATAGACTTAAAATCTTTGCTCCTTCAAATAATAGGATTAGTTATTAACAATAATGATCCAGACCATCTGTCCAATCATCATCATGATAAGTGTCTCCAGAATGGCGATTATCAGGTCCTCCAGTATGACTAATACTATAAAGATAGAAATATATGATAACTATTGCTACTATGAGTAGAAGAGTACCGGGTATTTCTGAAAATGGATTTAAATTAACAAGAAGTAGATTTAACATGATAATATGTTTTAATGATTAGTTATTATAATAAGAGTCCTTTATATTGGTCAACCCATAGCCCTGGTTTATCAGTTACATCATCATCAGTAATACCAAATCTCAGTGTCTTGCCATTACTCAGTATAAATAACACCTGTATTGAGGCATCACCATCATAGTTAATAGCTCCATCAAGGAGCTTTAGTTTTTTTATAAAGTTAAATATGTCTTGATTGTTTTTTAGATACATGTTTTTGCGTATTATTATATGTGATACAATTAGTTAAATCATTATAAACCATCTTAAATATGGCAGGTGTTTTCATAGGTACTCCAGTAACAATAAGTCTTGTATTAGAAAGTTGATGAATATATTTTACTATTGAATGAAATGTATACATGATTATTTAATTAATTATAATTGAGAGAACGTGAACTGTTTGATATACTTTTGCGGTTTACTTATAATAAATATATCTTAACCTACTCTTTCTAACAGTGACAGTTCGTGCCTCTCCTGTGGTTTGATAGTAGAATATGTACAATGCTATTTCAACTGTATTATCTACTTAGGTTGTTTGTAATAATATGTATACAACGTATTACTCGCTGTACTTAATAAAAATCCATAAAACCTCCTTGTTTGGTTAAAGTTTTTTATAAGCAGTTATATGATTTAATGTTATATAATAGTATCATACTTAAAGTAGTCCTAGTACAAAAGTATTATTAATTGCTCTTATTTAATCAGTAAGTACACATGTCAATACAGTTGTACTAAGACTTTTTAAGTATATATCAGCCAATATTATGGTATTAATCTTGTAACCAATACCTCCATTATAGGCATGACTGATATATGTGTAAAGTGATTTACCCCACTTGTTGTTTGTCGTAAACTAATTATAAGGAAATAAAATCACTTGTTTGTAGTCAGTTTATACTACCAGCTAACTATACCAGAGTGGTTACTGATCATGCCCAAGTGATTTATTCCTTATAACACTGATTTAACTCAAAACTCTATAATTATGATGACAAGTTTCATGTATAAATATGTTAATAACATAGATATAGCCATAATCCACCCTCATAAAAGAAAGTAACATAAAGAAAAGGGGTATATAAATATAATACTAAGAGGAAGAGAAGATATCTCTTATTCTTATGAATATAACTAAAAAAACACTATGTTAATAACGTAGCACTTCAAGGAACAATAGATAAGGAGTGAATTCATTTCTGCGCTTTGAAGTTATCTCGCATATCTATGGTTCCCCGTACATGCTACTATATTCTTAAGAAGCAGCTATGAAAGTATATTTCTGTTCTTTCATAGTTTTGTAAGTAGCTATTGAATCGCTGTAACTCCACTCCTTACCTAACATAATACATATGTTTGATAAAATCCTTAGTATGTCAGAATGTATATGCAAAGAAGTATTAAATTCCATTGCAATAGCCACTTTAGATTTGTGATTAATTATACAATATTTCATAGTAGTATGTAGTTAATTTAATTTAAAAAGAGGTAGCAACGCTACTATATATTGTGATGGATATACCATATGATGGATATATCTTACTTTAATTCAATAAAAAAAGGGTAGCAACGCTACCCTTAATGCTAAGCTATTAACTCAGCAAGCTTTTTAATGGGAGTTTTGACATTGTTAGGAGTAGCAATGTTCCAATTGTAATCGGCGTTAGCATAGCTGTTGCCTGTTTGGGACATTCTGCCTCCACTGACCTCAAATGTTTTGGGATCAAATCCAATATCAGCATCCTCAGGAATGAGAACACCTTGACCTTCACGTCTGCCTGTACCAGCATATTCTTCACCGCTGTCAACGTCAGTAGCAAATACTTCAAGGTAATTCTTTTCATTAATGGTGACTTTGCCACCAACATCAGTTATAGCTAATGTCTGACTTCTGTCGCCGTCATCAGGAATACTGTTGTAAAACTCTTTCCAACTGTTTTTCATAATACATAAATTAGTTAATAAATAAAACAATGCAGGCTATCGCCCAATCTCAAAGTTAGTACGGGTGTTTGTAGGAATAGGTTATGACAAGCTAATAAATACTTAACTTCAAAAATTTTTTTTGCCTAAAATTTTTTATAATCTGACACATTGTCACAAAACCTGAATGGTATACTATTAGTATATAGTTTATATATTAATTAAAAACTTTAAAATTATGTTACTATACAAAACAGGATTATTTCCATTTATATTTGATAACTTCTTTATAGAAAACTTTTTTGTACCTGAAGGATATGAATTAGTGGAGAAAAAGGATCATAAAGAAAAGAGATTGGAGCTCGAACAAAAACAATTAAAGAATAGGAAGAAAAAC
>JAGHDU010000185.1 GCA_021159785.1 Staphylothermus sp.
AACAGTATTGGTATATTGTATTTATTACATAGATCGAGTAATTTCTTTGAAGCTGGATTAACAACAGGGGATGTAACTATACATGACTTGATTTTTCTTTCTCGTAAGTTTTTCTCAATAATAATTAGATCTTGTGGTGTGCTTTGTACACCTTGTTCTTTAACTATGAGATATTTTACATGGATACCGAGCCATTCAACAGCATATTGAGTGAATGGTAGATCTGCTACTGCAGTAATATTTGTTATTGAAGTATTAGTTAGTACTAATGCTTCTTTTAGGAAAACCTTGTAGAGTGCTTCTTTATATATATTTTTGCAAGAAGGATTAAGTTCTTCGAGTTTCTTCTCGACAATACTTAGGAATTTCATGTAATTGAACGGATCATATATTGGCATATGGTAATTTGGTTTTTGTGTTATAGGATTATTGAACAATACTACTCCAGGAATTTTCGGGATTTCTATAAGAGTTCCTCTTATAGCTCCTTTTTGATAAAGCTGTCGGATATTGATTTCAAATGGTGCATGTGCAGTTGATATGATTAAATCAGCTTTATTTAATAACGATATGTCTTCTGGTCTCAAGGAATAAGTGTGAGGATCTACACCTGGAGGAACAAGTGATATTACTTTATCGTTCGGACAAGTTATTTGCTTTATATCAGCTACCAGGTTAGAAAAAGTTGTAACTATTAATAATCCTTCAGTATTATTTATGCTTTCAATTACTACTGTGTTTAATAGCGCTGTATTGAATAAAATTACCAAAAGCAAAGCAATCATTCTCAATTCATAATCACCGATAGCCCTTTTACCCCGCATTTTACATATTTAAATTGTGCACAGTAATATACTTTTAGCCCATAGAAGTGTGCACAAGGGAAACCAATATGAACATCTTCGTTAATAATGTGACCGTTAGCTATGGAGGAGAAATAATTCTCGAAAAACTTAGTTTTAGTTTCGATGGACCCGGATTATTACAGATCCTAGGGCCTAATGGTGCAGGAAAATCAACTCTACTAAGAACAATTATTGGTTTAATTAAACCAATTGAGGGAAACATAATCATTAATAATGAAGATGTCACTGGAGATCCCAGAAGAGCTGGAAAATATGTTGGATATGTTCCTCAAGTAACTCAAATTCAAGAAACCTATTATCCAGTGACATTAAAAGAGCTTGTAGAATGTTGTTATATATTAAGGAAAAAATGGCCTAGATAAAACATTAGTAAGGATGAAGAAAGAGTAATAGAAGATACTTTGTTATTTGTTGGTTTACCCAAAAGCATTTGGAACAAGTGTTTCTGGGATTTATCTGGAGGGCAAAAACAGAGAGGTTATATTGCTAGAGCACTAGTATCGAACCCAGATATACTATTAATGGATGAGCCATTTTCAAATATTGATCCGAGCGGTAAAATGGATTTAGCTGAAAGAATTGGTGAACTTTCTAAGAGAAAACTAATAATAGTTACGAGTCATGATCCGATGCTACTCCTTAAGTATACCAAAAAGATACTCTTACTTAATAGACGAACATATATATACGGCGATCCGGAAGACGTTTTAAGTAAAGACGCTGCTGAAAAAATATACGGAAAAGCATTTATCGAAGTCAAAGAACATCTACATATAATAGATTCGCATTTCTAAAGTATTTGCATCAGCAACTTGTTAATATTAATCAATAGCCTATTACATAGACCTTTCCGAACTTACCAAGATCTACTTCGTCGCCAGGCGAACCATTAACTGGAATTATCCTAGCTGATAATGGTTTTTGTTTAAGCATCCATATACTATATGTATCCAAGAGAAATTGTCTAAGAAGGTTCTGTTCTGCAGGAACAACAATCATGTCTGGGCCTACAACACACGTCGAAGTATATAGTAATAGATCTCTGGCTCTTATTTTTTGACGTCTTCCAGCATCTATCAATAGTGCGTCCTCAGCATATGGTAACATTAGCTCATTATATCCCATGGCATGTCCAGTTCTTTTAATAATTTGATTGATCATGTTGTTTATAAGATAGACTCCGTAGTTAAAGCCTGGTTTACCAAGTTCATAGCCAAGAGCTTCTATGAGAGAAACTACGCTTTCCTCCATCCATGGAGAAATACTATAGTCTATACCGAAGCGATATTCGTCAAGACCGCTACGTCTTATATCGTCTATTATTTTTCTGAAAATATTCTCTAATTTCTCTAATGTAAGAGTTAAGGAACCGGTTTTTTCCAATAATGTCTTAACGATAGTTGGGTAGAGAAATGAGAAACCTATACCTAGCTCTCCACTACTAGTTGAATCGGGAAAATATGGTGTCTCTAGAGGATTGTGGTGATACGAAACTGATATTTGAGTAGCATATACAGGGTTTTCTTCTGCTACTTTATGTATTAACCGTGATATAGTATGAGAATATTCTTCTGGATTCCTTGAAATACCATAAATTGAGAAGTAGTACCCCCTACTAACTATATCAAGAGCAAGTTCGTGGTCAATATGTGTAACGTCTATTCCACCAACGGAGAGCAGGATCAATTTAGGCAGTTCTATTTTGTCTAGAAGTTTCCTTATAAGGGTAACTGGTAGCCTAGGTAAACTTATCCTTTTTGTAAATACCTCGTACCCGTGTTCCTTTAGTTTCTTTTCTGTGGAAAACGAGATTTCTTGGGCCATATTAAGTGACTCTATTACGTCATCTAATCCAGATGTTGTGGGTTTATATGTGAATATTGTAATAGATCTTATTACTGGTTTATCCAATTAACTCACCACAACATATAATTCAATAGTTTACTGTATATATATTATGGCTTTTGTAAGGGATATATCGGAATGTATTACATTAGTACAAAAATTTAAGCATTAACTACTTGGAACGGGTGAATAAAGTATTGCTATTGAAAATGGTAAGGGGATCAATATTTTTGCACGACACTTATATATTCGCTAGCATATTTTCTTCTTCAATTTTGAAAGAGTTATTATACATGTACTCGCCCCTTAGTATTACCTCTAAAAAAAGTAAGTTATATGCTATAAACATTCTATTAGAGATGGCTAAGGAAGATTCTGAGCTTTCAAAATTTTCAGATGAAAAATTCTATGAAAGAATAGACCGGCTTAAAAAGAGCGAGGTAGAGCCTTCAATTGTCATAGAGTTCTTAAAGAATATTAAGATTTCTCCAAGATTAGAATATTTATTCAGATCATTTGACAGAGAACTTGTAAAAAGGTTTGAACATAGTAATCTACTTTGGATTATTCCCTATAAGGACATAAAAATGACAAGGGTATATAAAGAAAGAGACCTAGATGTTCTAGAGATCGTGTATTATTCTCATTTATTAAGTACAACTCGACTCTTTAGAATGAAGCATGATGGCGAGATATACGAATTAATTAACCAACTATGTTTGTTCAATGGTAATTATAGGTGTTAATAATGTCTATTTTATCGGGAAGTATATTTAGAAAAGGTGAATATACGAAGAAAGATTTGGCATTGTTATTTCATGGTATAAAAACTGGAAAGATCAATCCATACGAAGCCAATAAATTATTTAATACCCCGGAGTCTGCCAAGAGATTGCTCGAGCTTTCAATGGAATATCCGAAGGAACTTTATGAGCTATATAAACAAAATATTGGTATATTAGTGAAATATCCATTATTTATTAAATCACTTGTTGT
>JAGHDU010000040.1 GCA_021159785.1 Staphylothermus sp.
AGGTTGAAGCCCCGGGTTTGCGAGCTGTTGTTGGTGAGGGCAGCGTTCCTGGTGTTGAAACAATTCTATCGCCGAGACCAATAGAGGTTACGGAGATATTATTTGCTAAGAAAAAGGATGATAATGTTGAGATTGTCCACAAAATAGTTCCTGAACATGATACTTGGGTATACGAAGGCAGTATTAATGCTATGGATCTAGATTTTGACTTAATCATACTGAAAAGCATTGATATGACAAGAGTAGTGTTCAAGGAGGAACTTCATCTTCCCATAAGAAAGAGTACAGAAAAGAAAAGAAAAGCTAGAAGAAAAAGGAAAAGGAAAAAGGCGGAGAAGAGTGTTAAGAAAAAGACGAAGAAAAGGAAGAAGAGAAGGAGGAAAAAGAAATGAACGGCCCACCATTCCATATAAAAGCTAAACCCGGAGATATAGCTGAAAATGTTATAGCTGTAGGCGATCCTGGCAGAGTAAGGATTCTCGGAGAGCTCTTAGATAGTTATAGAGTTGTAAATGAACATAGAGGATTATTAACAATAACCGGCGAGTATGATGGTATACAAGTAACTATTGCTACACATGGTATGGGGTGTCCTTCTGCAGCAATTGTCTTCGAAGAACTAGGAATGCTAGGTGCTAAAAAGATAGTCAGATTAGGTACAGCAGGTGGTATGAGAGAAGACCTTGAGATAGGAGACATAGTGGTTGCTACAGGAGTAGCTTATACTTGTGGAGGATGTGGTTTAGGTCAGTATTATACAGGGTATTGTGCACCAACAGCACCAGATCCAATACTTACATATAAAATAGTAAAAGAGCTCACTAAGAAGAAAGTTAGATTCCATATGGGGCCTGTATTTAGTAGCGATGCTTTCTACGCAGAAGATCCTGAATTTGCGAAGAAATGGAATGAGAAAGGAGTTATTGCCGTGGAAATGGAAGCAGCTGTATTATTTGCTCTAGGATGGATGAGGAAATGGAAAACAGCAGCAGTACTTGTGATCAGTGATAACTTATTGGCGGAAAAACAATATTTAGCAACCAGTGAGGAGCTTAAAGAGAAAATTATTGTTGCAGCAAAAGCTATTCTTGAAGCGTTCAAAAACTACTAGTTGATAATATAAATATAAAGATGTTTTATTCATAAGATTAACAACAAGTTTACCTAACATCGTTTTTACAGGGAGAGGGTATCTCTATGAATTATGAGATCAAGATCTACAATACACTTACTAGGAAACTCGAAGTATTCAAGCCCATAGAACCAGGAATAGTGAGAATGTATGTTTGTGGACCCACTGTTTATGATTACAACCACATAGGTCATGGAAAAACATACGTTGTATATGATGCTATGAAGAGATACTTTGCATTACGTGGATACCATGTTGTACATGTTATGAACATCACAGATATTGATGATAAGATCATAAACAGAGCTAGAGAAGAGGGAAAGGATTGGAGAGAAATATCTGAATACTATATGAAAGACTACCTCGAAAGTCTAGAAAAACTAAATGTCAAAATAGACTTACACCCTAGAGTAACAGAACATATCAATGAAATAATAGAATTCATACAAATTTTAATTGACAAAGGATACGCATACATAGCACCAAGTGGAAGCGTTTACTTCGAAGTCGATAAATACCCAGACTACGGCAAATTATCCGGTAGACTCGATAAAGAACTATGGAGTCAAGAACAAGAATTTCTCAGTGAGAAAAAGAAACCCTATGATTTTGCACTGTGGAAAGCATGGAAACCCGGCGAACCATATTGGGAAGCACCATGGGGAAAAGGTAGACCGGGATGGCATATTGAATGTAGCGTTATGAGCACAAAATATCTGGGTAAACAATTCGATATACATGGTGGAGGAACAGATCTAATCTTCCCCCACCACGAAAATGAACGCGCACAGAGCGAAGCAGCTCTTGGAGTCAAGCCTTGGGTAAAGTACTGGGTTCATAGCGGCATGCTTGTATTCAAAGGAGAAAAAATGAGTAAGAGTCTAGGCAATATTATACCACTAAAAGACGCATTTAAGAAATGGGGACCTGAAACCCTAAGGCTATGGTACCTTACTGGACACTATAGAAAACCACTAGTATTTACTGAAGAATCCATAGAGCAAGCAAAGAAATTCTATGAAAGATTAGTAACTGTGACTAACTTACTCAAGAAGTTGAGCAAAGAAGCTACGAGTATGCATAGACTAAATGAAAAAGATTTCGAGATACTTTCAAAGTTGCTTGAAACCAGGGAGGAGTTTCATAGGGCACTATCTAATGATTTCAATACACCACAAACATTGGCAGCTGTGAGTGAATATACCTCACTTGTATTTAAGGAAATACAATATAATCCAAAATACACGCTAGTATTTACTGCATATAAATTATTGAGAGAATTCAATACAGTGCTGGGGGTTTTGGATAAATATCTAGTAGAGACGCCGGATGAACTTGAAACATTGCTTGATAATGTCTTAAAAGTCATTATAGATGTTAGGAAGGAACTAAGAGAAAGAAAACTATATGATCTAGCTGATAGAATAAGGAGTGAGCTCGGAAAACTAGGAATAATACTTATGGATAAGGGAAAAGAGACTACATGGGTGAGGAGGAAATAATTGTCCCTTTCCGCTAAACGTAGATGGAGGAGTAGCGAAGAAATAGCTCTTAGGTTCCTCGAGGAACAAGGATTCAGAATACTTGATACCCATTACAAGATAAAAATCGAAGGAGTAGAAATCGGTGAGGTTGACGCCATAGTTGAAGATGAACAAGGTAATAAATACGCAGTAGAGATCAAGGCTGGTAGAATAGATGTAACCGGAATAAGACAGGCGTATGTTAATGCACAATTACTCGGTTATAAACCACTGGTTGTAGCTAAGGGATTTTCAGATGAATCAGCCGCATTACTCGCAGAAAAACTAGGTGTTAAAGTCATACAATTAAGTGATTATTTCCTAGTAGAGTCAGAAGAACTGGAGACATTGATCAAGGCAAGTATTAGAAGCATAATCGAGGAATTCCTAAATGCATTATTAACAACAAAGAATCTTGGCCCGGAAGAAACAGATTTCTTAATAACTATAGCTCAATCAAGGAATATTAAGGAGGTAGCAGACAAACTCGGGATAAGTGTAGAAGAAGTTGCTAGGAGAATAAAACGTTTACAGAATAAAGGTATACTTAGCAAGAAAATTAAAAGCTTCCAAGAAATTAGATTCTATGCACAACTCCTTCTCTTACGAGAAAACATGCGTAAAGCGCTTGAGTTAATTAAATCATGTTGTCGTAATGTCGAGTAATTTAATAAAGCATTATCAAGATATCAATTCAATGCTATGAGGAACGCGCCGGAAGAGTAGAGAGCCTATCCTAGGAGGCCAGGCTAGGATCGGGCGATGACTGAACACTTTTTCGCCGAGCAATTCTTCTAAGTTATTTCAAAAAACTAATTATTTTCATAATACCCTTGCTATTATCGATCCCGCTGGGTATTTTTGATAAACTTACTTTCTTGAATCTATCAATCTCATTAAGTATCCTCAATAGTGTTAAGGATACGTTATCTGGGTTCCAAGTATCTTCAATAACTACTAAATCTGTATCAATAAATAGCTTCAGCAGACCCATATCGGAGGATGCTAGTACAGGTCTGCCATGCATAATTGATTTGATCA
>JAGHDU010000015.1 GCA_021159785.1 Staphylothermus sp.
AACTTATGGTCATCAATATTTTGCGACTCTTTTTAAAGTGGACATCTGTTGAATTTCGCAATCATATGTGGGGAAGGATATAAAGGTTTTTTGTTATTTATCATTAAAACGATTGTTTTGTATATTTTGGTTATTGTTTATTTTCGCTGGGCAATGATGGTTTTTGGTGTCAGGGATGGGTAAGGATAGGATATCACGTGTATTTGTGGGCGGAGATTGGGATGCCGACGGAGTTGTAGCAGCGGCTCTAATAGTTTATTCTCAAGAAAAGCTTGGAGAATTTCCACTTAAATCCAAAGCTATTGTTGAGAAAAGACCTGTTGATCCTGAAAGAATAAAGTTCTTAGCTGGTGTATTGAGAGGAGATTATGACTTGCTTATACTTCTTGACCTCCCATATACAGATCATTTGCCGAATGTGTTGAAGCTATTGAGGAACCATTTCGGTATAAAAAAGATCATGTATATCGATCATCACTTATCGACAATAAACAATAGAGATAAGCTTTCAGATGTTGTAGATGAGTTAATAATTGATCATAGAGAACCTACTGCTGGAATTATTGCCAAACTTCTCGAAAAAGAAGGTATAACTGTACATTCTAGACTTAAATCATTTGTTGAAGTAGTCAGGTATATGGATAGTGGCAAGAAGGTTCCTCCTAAATATTTGAAGTTATTCCAACTCACTTCGATGTTTTCTAAAGCATTAACAGCTATACGTGATGAAAGCTTATGGATTAAAATCGTTGATTGGCTTGCATCTCCATCACCCTTGCCAATGCCTCTAGGAGAAGAAGTGCTAAGTAGAGTTAAGAAGATCATAGAGGATAGAGATAAAGAAATAAAAGATAAAGCACTTGATTTAGCTATGGGTGCGATGAAGATCGGTGAATTAAGATTCGTTGACGCCCGCTCTGCATGGAAGAAAAGAGGTGGTACAGCCCTAGCATCAAAGATTTCATCTATTCTTAAAGCACCAGTTGCAGTTCTAATAGATACCAATAAAAACTATACACTGCTAATAATCAAAGCACCTGGAGGCAAAGCATATAGGATAGCAAAATTCCTCGTTGGGGAAGGACTTGCACTCGATATTGGAGGGCATCCAAACCTTGCTATAGTAAAGTTACCCAAAAACCCTGATAAGAAACTACTTATAGATAAACTAAGAGAAGCAGAATACTATGCATCATAAAAAGGCTGTTTAATATCATTTGGTGGTATTGGTGAAAATATTTGTTGAGAAAAATTCTATCCAAAAACATGTGCCATGGTTTTATCACCCTGAAAATCCTAGGCGCGTTGAAATTATCATAAATGCATTATCTAAGACTTTTCTTAATAGCTATATGTTATATGTCGATGTACAATCTGAACTAAACGATGTTTTACCCCTTCTCGGAAAAATTCATTGTAAACGATATATTGAATATATACTTGATAGAGCCTCAAAATCACCATGTGAACTAGACCCTGATACTTACTTATCTAGAGATTCCTTAGAACTATTAGTCGAAACAGTGAATCTCGTTTACGAAATAGCTGTTTCGCATAGAAACAATGACATAATATTCCTAATTATTAGGCCGCCGGGACATCATGCTGGTAGATGTGGTAAAGCATTTAATGCACCTACACTTGGTTTTTGTATATTTAATAACGCCGCTATAGCTGTTGAAGCACTAAAAGATAATGGTTACAATAAGATAGCTGTCCTTGATTTTGACATACATCACGGTAATGGTACACAAGAAATATACTATAAGGATCCAACGGTTTTACATATAGATATACATAGAAACCCGATCGATTTCTATCCATTTACAGGTTATCCAGAACAAATAGGTAAGGGTCGCGGTAAAGGATATTCGGTCAATTTTATCCTCGAACCAGAAAGTGGAGACGATTCTTACTCATATATATTAGACCATGTATTAGAAATTATTGAAGCATACTCTCCAGAAGCATTGATAGTCTCAGCTGGTTTTGATGGATTCATGGATGATGGTTTAGCTGATACCCTGCTTACAGAGTACACATATTATAATATAGGAAAATTATTGAAGGAGCTAGATTTACCAACAATACTAGTTCTAGAAGGAGGATACAATATAGGTTTAGAACGTGGTGTTCCAGCCTTAATATACGGTGCACTGGGTATTAAGAAACAGTATAAACCTAGTAAATCGAAAGAAACTATATATAAGCTAAACATGATGCAGGCTATAAAACTCTATAGCCATATATTGAAGTATCTTAAGAAGCGAGGATGATGATATGGAAAACTATGAAATTGAAGCAAAATACAAGATTAAAGACTTAGAAAAAGTCTTGAATTATGTAACAAAGAAACTAGGGCTTAGAGAATATGCGAAATGTATAGAAACAGACTATTATTTCAATCACCCATGCAAGGACTTTAAACAAACAGACGAAGCATTAAGAACTAGAAGAATAGTGTGCCAAGGCATAGAATCAATTGTGTTAACATACAAAGGACCAAAAGAACATAGCGAGCTAGGAATAAAGAAACGGATCGAGATCGAAACATATGTTAGCGACCTTGACAAAATACTCATGATTCTTGAAAAGTTAGGGTTTAGGAAAGTAATTGAGTTTAGTAAAGAAAGAACTACTTATAAAAACAATAATTTAGTAATTACGATAGACAAGCTTTATGGAATAGGAATATTTATGGAAATAGAAACAAACAACGTAGAACTTATACATAAAATCAGAGAAGAACTAGCAAAATACATTGAGCCTGAAACAAAAACCTATCTAGAAATATGCTTAGAAACTCAGAAGTGTACTAGTGCAAGGGATTTATGATGAAAGGGGAAATAATAGTTGGTGTAGGAGCAGTTGTCCTACAAAATAACGAGATCCTTCTCGTTAAACGGCTTAATGAACCATGTAAAGGATGTTGGGCGATACCAGGGGGTAGAATAGAATTTGGTGAAGACCTTGGAGAAGCGGCGAAGAGAGAACTATTTGAAGAAACAAACATTGTTGCAGAACCACTTGGAGTAATATGGGTTACAAATATCTACTATAAACTCAAAAACATACACTATGTAATAATAGATTTCCTAATGAAACCATCGAATATAAACGAGATCAAGCCTGGAACAGATGCAAGTGATGCAAGGTTTTTCTCGATAAATAACCCGCCCCATCCAATAACATCATCGACAAAGAAGTTATTAATCTATTTAAAAAGACTCATAGCTAATAATGAATTAGATAAAAGAATTATCCCATGGTGAAATATATGTTTCAACAA
>JAGHDU010000038.1 GCA_021159785.1 Staphylothermus sp.
ATACTATCTACATTCTATGCTATCTACAAAATAACAAGAATTAATAATTATAAGGTCAAGGAAATAATTAAAAAGTTTAAATGGATACCTGTGGTAAACAAATTGATTAAGGTACTGGGGTAATTGATGAGAAATAACAATAGATCAATTAGAATATTTAGAGCATTTCTAGAGATTTTGGTGCTTGCAATTTTTTCTCTTTGTACAATAAACTGGTTTAGAGGAGATTATTTCATTAAGACATTAGATAGTATGTTTGGTTTTAATCATGACATATTAGCATATTATGCAAGATTCTTGTGGAATGATATGAAGTCCTTTGGTATAGCATTTCCAGCGTACAATCAGTTACCTTTGCATATTTGTCTTAGTTTCCTTTTCAAAACGTTTGGACTTATCACAGGGCAGAAGATAGCCTTTTATATATTGGTCTTTGGTTCAATGCTTTCTTTTTGGATATTCTTATACAGCAATGTTTCTAACGAGTTTTCGTTAGCTCATTCTGTTTCAAGAATAATGGCATCAGTTTTCTATTCGTTTAATCCGTTTTCTATGAGCTTCTTTTGGTGGCATCACATGCCCTTCGTATTTTTCTGGATAGCTACTCCTATAATTTTCGCATTATTTATTAAGATATTGGACACAGATAATATTAGCAAGTGCATAGTATATGCCATTATATTATCATTGATGTTTACAGTATTCAGTGCTGGTATAAATTTGGTATCTCTTGTTGTTCTTGTATACATGTTCTCACTCTACTTACTTCCAAACCTTATCATAAGTAGAAAATGGAATTTGAAGAAGATTGCTATTAAATTGCTTATTCTTACTGCCTTGACTATTTTAGTTAACTTATGGTATATCCTGCCTCAAGTATTAAATATTAACGAACAACTTATTACAGCCCGATACGGTAATACGGATAAGAGTGTCTCTTTTTCTATATTTAGAAGTTATAGCAGATACACAACTCTTCCAAACGTATTTAGATTGTTAGCACTTCCAGCAATTTATAGAAAGCATGGAACGGACTATTATTATGAATGGGTTCCCATGTACTTACATAATCCATTTATGATAATGTTGACGTTTATCATTCCTATCTTAGCTTTCAGTTCCATAATATTAGTGCGCTCTAGAACCGAAAAGAAGATCGTTAGCATATTTGCTTTCATGATTGTGATCAATTTATTCATACAAAAACAAGGTGCACAGCCTCTTGGATTTATTAATTATCAATTACTTAAGTTGCCTTTTGGTGACATATTTAGAAGTGCCTACGATAAGTTTGCTATAATTACAGTATTTTCTTATTCTAGTCTCTTCTATTTCTCTGTAAAGGAGATATTACTGAGACTTAAAAGAATTAATGTTCTACGCTTAATTGTTTTATCTGTGCTTATTGGAATATTAGCACTATATACTTATCCTTTCTGGACAGGTGATGTAATTTACGGTGGTGGTAAAATTGTGCCATCGCATCGCATCATAATTCCTAAAGAGTACTATGAGTTTGGGGAGTTCATGAACGGTATTAATGTTAATAAGACTTTCGTAAGGATAGCAGTCTTACCTACTACATGGTGGGGGGAAGCAGCATATAAGTGGGAGAAAGGTATACAACCTAACACTGATCCTTTATTACAATACTTCCTTGAGCCAAAATATTCGATAATTCAATTCAAAAGATCAAATTATTATGGAAATCAGATTATAGAGAAACTCAGAAACTTATTAAAACCATACAATGAGAACTTAACTGCGTTTATATCCACATTGGCTCTTTACGGAACTGGATACATAGTGTTCCATAGAGATTGGGATGATACCTTCATTAAATACTTGCCTCCTATGAAGTATTATGAATCTATGCTTAATGGATATTCATATCTTAAGACTCTTAACGGTAATTTCTGTTGGTATTTCTCAAAATCACATACGTTTATAGAGTTCAAAAATATTTGGAAAACTTACTTACCAAAGAGATTTCATCTAGAAGTCATGGTGCTCCCTAATTTAACTGGTCATAAACAGTTAATAGTAGGCCTTGGTGGATTCGGCATATATATTACTGAAAGAGATGAAGTATACCTATCGTTTTATACTTTGAAAGGATACAGATATACGTCTCCTATTAAAGTTAACTATATCAAGTCGGGTATACCTTTGAAAATCGAAGTATATTATGATGCAGAAACAAATAATATACAGTTGATGGTCAACGATGTTGCATACGATGTTAAGGTGCATCCTGAGGCAAGTATAGCACCTTTAAAGATAATCAGAAATGCTATGAGAATAGGAACTGATGATATTAATCAATTCAAGGGATGCGTATTTTATGTTAAGCTTTATTACGATAACGTTAGTGTAGTTGTTTCACCGACAAGTTCTCAGAATGCTATATTGAAAAACGTGGATATGATGTTCTTTAAGATAAGTAATATTCCATTAATTGAGAAGATTTTCGAGAATAGGAAAATAGTTGTATATCGTGTATTCAATTATGTACCAGTCATCGCGGTATTAGATGGAGTAAATGTTACCGTCAAAGAGTGGTACAGAATTAATCCTACATTATGGAAGGTAAGGATATATTCGAACTCTACTAAGCCATTCATATTAAGATTTGCACAAGCTTACGATCCTCGTTGGATAGCTGAAATCTATAATAGAAATGGGGCATTACTTAACAGAATCAAACCATTCTTAATGAACTCGATAATGGGATTCAGAATTCGTGCAACAGGTAACCTCACGATCGTTATCAGGTATGTTCCTCAGGATTGGTTTGAGCTTGGGTTGAGGAT
>JAGHDU010000043.1 GCA_021159785.1 Staphylothermus sp.
CACGATGACAATTGTCTTCGTAGCCTATATTGTAGGAATGGTAGGGATTACTTTCCTAGCATCAAAACTAGCTCCTAGAATAGCGGCAAGTATTTCAAACAAAATGAACTTATATTCTGCAATGCTTGCCTCAGCACTAACGATCATTATTGGTAGCTTAGCATCTATATA
Source organism: Staphylothermus sp. (assembly GCA_021159785.1). Taxonomy (GTDB): domain Archaea; phylum Thermoproteota; class Thermoprotei_A; order Sulfolobales; family Desulfurococcaceae; genus JAGHDU01. Next base: position 172 of record JAGHDU010000043.1, read on the forward strand.
TGTATTATATTATCTTCTCAGTAGTGTTGGAATAGGAATAAGTCTCGTTGGATTACTATTCTTTATAATAATGATCAATCTATTAACATGGCTTATGTCACCATGGCTTATCAACTTAATGTATGGTGCAACTCCTAATGAGGAATTACAACAAATAGTAAACGATGTTTCTAGGAGAGCTGGAATAAAGCCTCCAAAAGCCATGGTCGTTCAGGGTCCACCGAATGCTTTTGCTTATGGAAATATATTAACGGGAAAATATGTAGCTGTAACAACTGGTATGCTTGATATTGTGGATAAAAATGAATTAGAAGCTGTTATTGGGCATGAACTAGGTCATCATAAACACAAGGATAATGCAATAATGTTGTTATTTGGTATTTTCCCGAGCGTAATATATTATTTAGGCATAATGTTGATTAGAACCGGTATATTTAGTGGTGTAGCAAGGCTTAGTGACAGAAGAGAAAGCGGTGGAGGAGGAATATTCTTAGTTATAGTCGGGGCTGTAGCAATACTACTTAGCTTGGTTATCCAAATTCTTGTACTAGCTTTTAGTAGATTAAGAGAATACTATGCTGACGCGCATGGATCCTACGTGAGTGGGGCTAGAAATATGCAGAAGGCTCTTGCTAAGCTACACTTATACTATGAATATAATGATGAAATGAAGCACCATATTACCAATAGTAAGCTAAGAACATTGTTCATATATGCTTTCACAGAGGCAGTTGCTAATCCATTTTACTCCACGGTACCTTATCGCAGAAGAAGAATAATCGTTGAAGACATAGATCACCTCATAGAATCGCTCAAACAACAACCCGTTGACCCAGCTAAAGAAGTCTTCATGAGTCATCCACCAATACCGAAAAGACTAAGATTTCTAGACCAAGTAGAAACTGGTATAGAAAGAATACATTGATTTCTTTTTAACCTCTCTTCTACTCATTAGTTAATTTCTAAGAAATAGTTATATCAATACATTACAGAAATTATCTTTTGAGGTAGATATTCTAAGAGGAACTAGGTATGAGTGATGTAGCGAGCTATATGGATTTCTTCCAAAAAGCCGAGGGCTATTATGATGTAAATAAGAAACGATTATATGAAACAAGAGATATTGTTGTAAGAACTAAATTCTTGTCTAGAGAAAACATTGTACTTAAAGACTATACTGTTAAAGAACCTGTTTCCATATTTAATCCTGCATTGTTTCTAGAGAGTAATAGTATACATATTTATGCAAGGATAATAATAGGTTATTACTTATACATTTCAAGTATTGCAGAGATAGTGATCGATATAAATGAACTGTTTGGTAAAGGATTATTCCTAGATAAAAAGTATGATGCCATTATTAAGATCGTCCCTGATAACAAGTACGATATCAATGGAACTGAGGATCCAAGAATATATACTATAGACAATAAATTGCTAATGACATATTGTGGAAGAAGTATAAATTATTATTATCGTAGATATGGGGGATTACAGTTCACTGCTCCTATCACTGCTTACGCATATAGGGGCAACAACCAATATACTTGGACTAAAAAAGAAGTTTACTACTTAGCAGGTGACTTAAAGGGCTACGTTATAGAGGATCGTGATGCTTTCATAGTTAAGAGCAACGATGAATACTACTTATTCCACAGACCTACTATGATAGATGAGAAAAAATTACTTGTAATAAGCAAGATACCCAACTACAACAAAGGTAATGAATACGAGGGGATAAGAATAGTAAAAGTATATGACCCCGTGGAAATCCTTCCTCCAGCAAAGTTCGAGGTTAAGATCGGATGGGCTATGCCGCCGTTAATGATCAAAGATGGATTGTTTATAGCCTTTATTCACGGAGTGGATCGCGAGATTGAGGCATATAGACTATACGCTACACTCTTGAAAATTTCGAAAAACGAAATAGCTGTCGAAGCTGTTACGCCAACTTATATTATGGAACCAAAACTATTTCCAGAGATTGTTGGTGATAGACCATATACTCTATTCCCTACTGGTCTTTGGAAACTTAGTAAAGATGAGTATTTAATAGCATATGGCGCCGCCGATCATTCAGTAGGGATAGGGGTCTTTAACATCAATGAACTATATGAATTATTAGATGCAGGGAAAATATACTAAATTATCGTTTCGGGTGTTTTATTTTGGATAAGGAATTCGATGTCTTGGCTGTCGGTCATGGATTAATTGATATTAGGTTTATTGTGGAAAGATTCGTAGGTCCAGATGAAGAATCTAGTATATTAAAACAAACGAGGGGAGTAGGTGGTTCTGCTGCTAATGTAGCTATAGACGTATCGAGACTAGGTGGTAGATCATCAGTAATTATTAAGGTTGGTTTAGATGGTTTTGGTAGAATTGTAATTGATGAATTAATGAAAGAGAATGTAGATGTTTCTGGTGTGAAGGTATGTATTGGTGATACCGGTTTTACAGTCGTGATCATTGATGGTTCCGGTAGAATTGTTATGTATGGATACAAAGGAGCCTCTGAAAAACTAGTTCCAAATGATATTGATGAACAACATGTATCAAGAGCAAGATCAGTCCATATAGCTAGTCTTAGAAAGGATACATCTATCCACACAGCGAAACTAGCAAAGAAGCATAACGCTATAGTTTCATGGGATCCTGGGAGAAAGCTATCTCTCATGGGAATTGATTTCTTTAAAGATCTTCTTCAGTATGTAGACATAGTTCTTGTAAATAGAAATGAAGCAAGAAATCTAACTGGTATAAATGATTACAAAGAAGCAGCTGAACATATTCTAGAGTATGGTCCAGAAATAGTTGTAGTTAAGAGAGGGGCTGAAGGAGTGTATGCCAAGACGAAAAAGGGTGAAGAATATGATTTTCCTGCTTTTCCCGTAGAAAAAGTTGTTGATACTACTGGTGCAGGTGATGCCTTTGCTTCAGGACTATTATTAGGTCTGGTTAGAGGATATAACCTTAGAAAAGCCCTAATCTATGGAAACGCTGTAGCAGCACTTAAAACAACAAAGCTCGGCAGTCATAATGTTCCTAACCACGATGAGGTTATCAAATTTATTTGGGAACACCAAATTTTTTAAACAATCACATCTATTTTATTAAAACCCATCAAAACTACGGCTATTTCATTACTTCCTCAATCTTTTTCCTATCCTCATCATTCATTATTCCTAGTTCGTATCTATAAAGACACGCTCTACATACTTCGTGTGCAGAAGGTTCTCCACATATTTTACATGTCTTTATTTCTCCTTGTATGACTTCGTCTTTGTGTTTTTCAAGTATTGATATAATACGCAATAAACTTCTTAGTAATGAGTACTTTGTTCCAGGGTATTTTTCTTCTAGTTCATTTATTTGTCTTCTAATCATCCATCTAATATTGAATCGTGCATAGGGACATTCAACGAATTTTGGATAAAGATTATTCAGCAATGAATACAGTGTTGTTTCCTTCTCCAATATTTCATAGAAAGGTTTTACTCTCTTAACAAATTTCGGATGATCCAATGGTCCTGTTACTGGTGCAAGTCTTATTATCTTATCCCAGTTGTTATTGATGATATTCATCATGAATGTCTGAACAATGTCATCGAGGTTATGAGCTGTTGCTAGTACTGTAGCTCCCATTTCTCTTGCTACTTTGTTCAATAAATATCTTCTAAAGACACCACAGTAACTACATGGTTGATAGGGGAGCTTTTTCTCTCTACCGACCATTACGATCTCGTCGAGTGTATAACCGAAATATTCTTTGAAGCTAGCTATTTTGTATTCCACTCCCAATTCTTTACAAACTCTTATGAAGTCTTCCTTGGTATATTCCCTGTATCCTTTTATACCCTCATCTATTAACAGCGCAGAAATCTTCCATCTGGGAACACGCTTGGATAATTTAACCATGTAGTGAAGAAGAGATAAGGAATCCTTCCCACCGGATACAGCTATAACTATATGTTCTTTTGGTCCAAACATCTTGTATTTTCTAATCGTTCTTCTAACTTTTTTATCAAAGTATTCAAGGAAGTGCTTCTTACAATAAGCTTTCCCGCTTATCCTATTGATATACACTGCTGGTTTTTCACACAAACTACAATTAACCAACCATTCTCAACCTCCCGAAACAACTGGATATAACACTATCTCATCGTCATCATTGACTATTTCTTCTTCAGATACTACTTGACCATTCTTGACAACAACGTATTCATTGGATAATAAACCAATTTTTTCTAAGAGCTCTCTTACCTTGATCCTTTCTTGTCCAATACTGATTTTCCATTCCTTGCTTCCATCAACTATTCTTATTACAACCACTTCTATCACACCATGTTAAGATAAAACACTTCATCTTCCACAAGATCCTTGATAAGGAGTATTAAATCTATGTTCTCCTAATTCTACTTAAATATTTAGTTATGAGTTCTCTACATATTTCGAAACTATTACAATCTCTATGTGCATGTATGAAGAAGACTTCTCCTATATGCTTTCTTATTTCGTCTAGAGTGTAACCAAAGTATTCCTTAAAACTAGCTATTCTATATTCTACTTCTAATTCATTAC
>JAGHDU010000221.1 GCA_021159785.1 Staphylothermus sp.
GAAATACTCCGCAAAGCAGGGATCGAGAAAGCAAAACACGTATTCCTATGCCTAAACGGGGACAGTAAAGCATTATATATAACACTACTCATACGCTCAATAAACAAAGAAGCAAATATATACGCAGTGGTAAAACATACCAAGACGGAACAACTACTACGGGAAGCAGGAGCCAAACACGTCGTCTCAACAAAAATACTCGGAAGAACAATCGCATCAGCACTATTCGAACCCGGAGTACTAACAATACTAACAGACATAATATCAGCACATGGAAAAGGAGACCTAATACAAGAAACAATAACAAAGAAACACATAGGAAAAACAATAAGAGAAATCGAAAAAGAACTAAACCAAAAAGACAAAAAGTACAATTACAAGATAATAGCCATAATAAAACCAGACAAAACATACATAATAGCACCAAACCCAGAAACAAAACTTGAAAAACAAGATACAATAATACTGGTCAAAGGACAAAAAACTTAATAATAAACTCTTGGTTTCAAAACAATCTTCCAGTATTCAAACCCACGATAATTTATCATTAGTGAAAAATAAGTTTTTCTCTAGGCTGAGATATTGTGTGGAGGACTTAATTATTTCTTCTTATTTTTAGCGTTAGCGAACATACACAATGTAATACCTAATGTAAATAGGGTTCGCCTCTTTATATGTTTTTATATGTTTTGGTCACCGGATCATTCTTCTCCCCCGCTGTAGGTCTGGCTTCATCTGTCATAGCGGAGGCGTTCACCACCAACCCCTAGGCGACGGCACATTTATACATAGAGAAAACCATGGCATAAATATAAGCATAACGGTAACAAATAGAACATATAAAAACACATACGAACATATAAACATTGCTACGTCGTTCTCAACAGCAGTTGTTTTTATTTTAGGTATAGTTAGGTATAACAATGCTTAAAAGGCACTGTCCCGACTAGTACCTAGGGAGATGCCTTGAGTATATTATCTCTATTACTTATGTTAATAAGTTTCGGTATTAGTTGGATTCAGTGCTTTAGGGATGATATATTCACTCATTCATGGAGACACTAATGCTGGTGGCTACTATTGCACTCAATTACCACTATTATAACGGTGCTTTATGGTTCTCTATGTTTCTTAAGCTCTTTCACCTTATTGATGACTGTGTTATACTCTTCTATTAGGTAGAAGGCTTCTATCCCTGCTTGTTTAGAGTTGTTGACGAGTGTCCTATCGTTAGCTATTATAATGCTGTTGGTTAGTATTGCGGTGGCTATGTAGTAAGCATCTATGGCTCGAGGATGGATTCTATCGGCTACGTACAAGGCTAGGTTGAATATTTCCTCTTCCCTTAGCAGGTTGAATTTCCTCGTTAGTTGTAGTAATTTCTCACGTTCTGTCTTATAGCCAAGCCTACGTGCTACAGCTATAAGCTCAACTTCGATTACCCTAGGCGCGTATAGTGGCATACCCTCTACATGTTTAAGGAGATTTACTGCCTTTACGAATCTCTCTGGGTTTCTACTAAATAGTGCATCTATTAATACACTAGCATCAATAACTATCACTTCCTCATCTCCTCGAGAAACACTTCAATATTATCAACCTTAGGAGTCTCCTTTCTAAGATTCTCTACGAGCTCCGCAAGACCATGCGCTACTTTCCTCTCAACGCTTATAATAACCTCCTCGCCTTCCTCAAAATCAACACTATCCAACGGCTTCAACACGCCCTTCTCATATCTTACTCTTATAACCCTAGACAATTCTATCCCCACTTATACACTAAGTGCATTAAGGCAATTAGCCTTTTACCCTACTTCAGAAGAATGTTCCAATTCATGGTTTCTCCTGGAAACACGGTTTATATTTCCAAGCCTTCGGAGCCGGAGGCCCCGGGTTCAAATCCCGGCAGATCCGCCACTTAAACATAGTTGTGATTTACTAATGGTTTATGTTTTTCTCGATCTCATTATTAGTTTTCTCTCCCATTCCCTGAATGTTATTTCGAATGCTTCGAAGAAGCCTTGACGGCCTAATATAGCGGTGTCAGAGGTGATATACTCTGTAAAGGCTATTGGGATCATAGTGCTTCCTAGCTCCTCTACTGATATTTTTACTTGCTTCTTGATGTATGCTTTCACGTAGCCTCCTATACCAGCTAGATACACTTCCTCGGCATCCCCTAGATCTATTCCGATGTCTTCTGCGATACTTATGTGGAAGAGGCTTATGGTAGCACCACTATCTACTAGAGCATGAACAATAGCCTTCTCCCTATCCTCGATTATCACTGGTATAATGGGATAGAATTTCCCCCGATACGAGACATATGGGAATACCTTTTCCCTTAAACCATCCCGAGTAGCATTCATTACCTAGGGACCCCATTAGATGTGCACAAGTGACACTTTAGACTACCAGTAGATCGTGTCTTGGAACCTTAATCACCCCATACTCGTCCTTCTTGTAGCCTTTCTGAGCCATTATTTCACGTAGCTCTTCTAGAGTACGAGCCCAGGCAACCACATGTCCATCTACTATAGCAGCCCAGTAGCCCGGCGGAACTTTATCTAGCTCACCAGGCTTAACTGGCTGCAAAGCCTTCTTTAAAGCTGCACTAACCAAGATATCCACCTCCTAGATTTAATACTGGTATTAAGGGCTAAATACCCTTGTACTCATTTATCTCTAAACTTCCTATTAACTTCCGGGTCAAGTCTTACTCTAATAACATTACGATAATAAAAGTGAAGTCTTTTCCTCTTACTCAAGCCCATGAGGGATCCGCACATGAATGCTCTTGCAGTCTAAGAAACCAAATCATCCTTACCCATTGAATAACCTAGCCAATTATCGTTTCCCCTCACGATTCTTTCAAATAGTTTTCATATACCTCCTATCCAGTGTAGGGAGTCAACCCTTGGTATGGGCTCACTAGCTTCGCCTACGCCTCATGGAGCCCGGGTCAAAAACATTCGATGATAGATGAAACCAGAGCGAAGAGTAGGACACAAAAAGATGAACCATGACCAAAACATATATAAAAACATATAAAGAGGCGAACCCATTTGGATTCAAAGTAAGAATAGAGTACGGCAAAAATGCTATAGTCTACCAAATAAGCCCAAACCCAGACACAAAACTGGGAGAAAACAATATAATAGCACTAGTTAAGGATTATAGAATTAAACAATAGATCCAAGAAGCACGCTACTATACTAGATTCTACAGGAACATAACATACGCACGTACTACTTAAACAACCCATTTATTATAGCATTACGTATTTATATTTATAGAGAAACATATTATATGGAACAAGGTGTAAATCATGAAGGCTATATCCCCAGTTATAGCCACAGTAATAATCGTAGCAGTAGCGATCGCTATCAGCATCGCAGTAGCACTATGGATCACCGGGCTAACATCATCATTCACAGGAGTAGAAAAACTAGAAGTAGTAAACGCATACGCAGAAGCGGCCACCGCGAAAGGTACGTATGATAATGATCACACCTATTGGATAGTTCACATAGTGGTTAAGAATACTGGTACAAAAACAGCAACAATAGACCAAATATTCATAAACAACAAACCAGGAACGATTACAGTTGCATCATATATAAATACTTCAACAACACCAGCAGAAACATCAAATATTCCAAATACTGGTCTATCTATAAAGCCCGGAGAACAATATGAAATAGTCTTTAATTTGACCAGTACAACAGACACTTTAACTGTAACAACCCCACAATCATATACGATTACCCCTGGGGTATCTGATACTTTTACTAGTGGTCAGACTGTTAGTATTGTGATTCATACTGCTAGTGGTGGACAATACCCAGCAACAATAACACTACCATAAAGGGTTCGTTTTATAAAGCTTTATAAAACATAATTTCGTTTTTCTCCACAAATACTTTTTCGTTCCTCGTTTCCTTGGGGGATTTTTCTCTCAACTATAGTTCAATAAGTCTTTAATAATGTAGGGAAGGATTATATGATAAACATAGCCAAGATTATTCATTTTCGAGAGATGTTTTTAACTTTTTAGATGTAGTATAGAAGTATGTTAAATGATCAAAGACTTAGTTACTACTCGGGGTAGGAAAACCAGTAGAGCTTGGACAAATGTAAGAATAGTAATAGAATCGAGGATACGGGTCTGCATAAATATGTAATGTGTTGGCGAAGAGCTTTTTGAGGGGGATTAGGGCGGGGTTCCCTATTTAATTAATGGCGGGTGCGAACCCCCCGGTTCCTCTAATTTACGCCTTTGTCCCATGGAAACCAACAGCCCCTTTCATGAGAGGGGCAAGGCTGACAGGGTATGTAAGCATTCTTTGACGAGAACCCCCCGGTTCACATACTGAGGCACAAACCATTTACTTGAGAGGGGATACGCGTCACCATTAATGCTTGTGTATATTTAGGGGAACCGGGGGGTTCACCCTTATTTAGGGGGGAGACGAAATAACCACGCCACCCCCTCTCATGTTGCCCGACAAATATATGTGAATGAACGATGTTCACTTTTTCATGGTTTCTATACTTATACATGTAATGCTCGGGCACGGACTCGGCATTAGCATCGGTTATCAGGTCACCTTTGTATTAAAGATAGTGTGTTCACACTATTCTTTGGAGATGGTTTATCATTTAATAGCAAAGGAGTATTAATATGAATAAAAGAATTAAATCCAATTACAACGGGGATGCATACGTGAATAGTTAAGGTCGTAGAACCTATAATACTTGATAAATTTAGTGATGAATAAACACTATACAAAGTCATAGTAATACGGGTAATGAGTGAAGAACAATACTCTATAAATACTATGTTGTCGTAAAATTCTGCTGTAGAGAAAAGATTACTGGAGATAGAGTACTCGTTTTCACAACTATCACAATTAAGTAATATTTTGGACAAGGACTTTATAAGCTATATTAACTTATTTATATTCCAGTAGAACAAGATATAGCATGTATAGAAGGTGAATTTAATATGAAGGCTATATCCCCTGTTATAGCTACAGTAATTATCGTAGCAGTAGCAATAGCAATTAGCATAGCAGTAGCACTATGGATCACAGGACTAACATCATCATTCACAGGAGTAGAAAAACTAGAAGTAGTAAACGCATATGCGACATACGATGATACAAATAAGGCTTGGGAAGTTCATGTAATTGTTAAGAACACTGGTACCAAAACTGCAACTATAGATCAAATATTCATTAATAACAAGCCCGGAACTATATCTTCTTCAGTAACAACTGTATCTGATGGTGAAACATCAGCAGTAACATCAGACATTATATCATTAGACACAGGCAGCTCTATTGAGTTAATTTTCTACTTAGAGGGAGAAGGTTCAACTATAACAAATGCTATTGTTGACGATACCTTCACGAGTGGTCAAACTGTAAGTATTGTTATACATACTGCTAGTGGTGGACAATACCCAGCAACAGTAACACTACCATAAAGATCATTTTAAGAGCTTTTGGTTGGAACGAATGATTTTTTCCTTTTACTTACTTTCCTAGTAATTTTTTACCAGTTATTAGTCCTATGAGGGTGATTGTTATTATTATTAGTTGTGTTTCTAGTAGTGGTGTGAATTGTATTATGTAGAAGCTGTATAGTGA
>JAGHDU010000233.1 GCA_021159785.1 Staphylothermus sp.
CAAATAAACATATATCCTTAGTGGAACCCCTGCTAGTTCTATGTTAGTTTTTCTATCGTTATTTTTCATAATAGCTCCCGCTATGTTCTGTTCGCAAAAATGTATTGACCATACTAGATATTGTGTGTGCCGTATCTAGTATATATATGAAATAATATTTAATTCAATTCTTTGAACAGATTGAACATTCTTTATTTAGATATTTATCATTGTTAGGAGTTCCTAACACTATATTATTATTTCTTACCAAATGATAAGTATTTCATGGGTGTACTTTTAAATGGAGAACCAGCAACAAACAGGGAAGACTGGAGAAGTTGTAGAAAAGAAAAGGGATTATAAGATTATACGATACACACCATGGTTAGTGCACTTTAATACAGGGGCATGTAATGGTTGTGATATCGAAGTATTGGCAGCATTAACTCCATTATATGACCCTGAGAGATTTGGTGTCAAGCTCGCACCAAGTATTAGGCATGGAGACATATTGGTTGTTACAGGTGCTGTAACGAAGAAAGCTGCAGAAAGGCTCAAGAATCTATATGAACAAATGCCAGAGCCTAAATTTGTAATTGCTGTTGGTGCTTGTGCTTGTAGTGGTGGTGTATTTCATAAATCTTATAGCGTATTAGCTGGTGTAGATAAGGTAGTACCTGTAGATATGTATATTCCGGGCTGTACTCCGCGTCCTGAAGCCATTTTAGATGGTATAGTTAAGTTATTGAAAAAACTAGAGGAGGAGTAAACCCCCTTGTCCTATAAAGAAGCTTTAAACAAGTTAGTTGAAGAAGGACTGTTAAATGTTTTCGGCGAGATTAAACCCAATAGAAAAGTTTACTCATTTGATTGGAGCAAAATCAGAGAATTATTCACTAAGCTGATCGATCTTGTTGGTGTCGAAGGGTTTTATGTTTCCACAATTATTGGAACAGATTTAATTAATGATGGAACAATCAGACTTGATTACTACGTAGTATTTCTCCCAGAAGAAGAAACAGTTGTTTTCCGTACTTTTCTCCCACGTGAGAGTCCTGAGATAGATTCCTTAGTAGATATTGTCCCCGGTGTTTTAGCTGGTGAGTGCGAAGCATATGATTTACTAGGTATTGTTTTCAAAGGTAATCCGGCTTTGAAGAGAGGATTCTTTGTTCCAAAAGATGTTTATGAAAAGGGTATTTATCCATTGAGGAAAGACGCGAAGGTGTAGCGGTATGGCTGTAACAAAAGTTGTGGAAATACCATACACGCTAGAAATACCTGTTGGTCCCCAGCACCCTGCTCTTCATGAACCATTATTGCTTAAAGTCTATGCTGATGGTGAGGAAGTAGTAAAAGTAGAGGTATATACGGGTTATAATCATAGAGGTATAGAGAAACTTGCTGAGAAGAACTCATTTTACAGGAATATTTTCATAGTTGGTAGAGTTTGTGGTATTTGTAACAATGTTCATGCTAATTGCTATGTTCGTGCCTTAGAACAAATACTTGGTATTGAACCAAATAATAGAGCAAAATATCTTCGTGTCCTTGCTATGGAGCTAGAGCGTATTCATAGCCATATGTTGATAAATGCCGTTATGGCTGAAATGATCGGCTTTGAGAGCTTGTTCATGAACATTATGCTTGACCGTGAAAGAATAATGAAAGCCAAAGAAATCCTTACCGGGAATAGAGTAGTTGGAGACTATATGATGGTTGGTGGTGTACGGAGAGATATAAATGATGAAAAGAGAGACAAATTGATTAAAATACTAGATAAGACAGAAGAACGAATAAAGTACTATAAGAACGTCTTCATGGAAGATGACACTATTCTTAAGAGGCTTGTAGATGTAGGTATTCTTACTAAGACAGATGTAGTGAAGTATGCTATAATAGGTCCACCAGCAAGAGCTTCAGGCGTCAAAATAGATGCGAGAGCTTCGGATAAATATGATGCATATGGTGAGATACCATTCAATGTAATTACTAGAAAAGAAGGAGATGTATGGGCAAGAATGATTCTTAGATGGGATGAAGCCTTAGAAAGCATAAACATGTGTAAATACATTCTAGAAAAACTACCCAGTGACGGCAACCCCGTTCCAGACGAGAAAAGGCTACCAAGAAGATTTCCTCCATGTGAAGCTTTTACTCGCGTAGAAGCCCCACGTGGAGAATTAACATACTACGTTATGAGTGATGGTAAACCTATGCCATATAGAGTCAAGATAAGAACACCCAGTGTCAATAACATATTGAATACGGCCCATGTGTATCTTGGGCACACAATAGCTGATATACCAGTAATCCTTGCATCGTGGGATCCCTGTATCTCATGTATGGAGAGAGTAACTGTTCTTGATTTAATAACTGGTGAAAGGAAAAGAATACATTTAAAAGAACTAGCTAGGAGGAGGGAGAAATGGGTAAACCCAAGATACTCGATCTAATACTCAGGAATTTGTTTAGTAAACCAGCAACGATAGAGTATCCGAAGAAAGAAACGGTTATAGAGCCAGATGCTCGCGGTAGGCATTATGCTGATCTAAATAAGTGTATTGGTTGTAGCTTGTGTAGCATAGAGTGTCCGGCAGATGCAATTAAAATGACCCCTATACCTTCCGAGTATGAGCCTCCGAAGCGTAATCCTAGAAAAATCTTCCCAGTAATAAATTATCTACGATGCGTATACTGCTATAGATGTATTAGCGTTTGCCCAACTAATGCATATGTCTCAACTAATGAATATAGACTAGCTACTACTAAGACTGTCTTTTCTGATATGCTTAGTTTATCAACCCTCCCCAAGAAATCGGGGTGAGATAAATGGATTTTAGCATTGTACAGACATTCATAATATACATATTACCAGTTTATGTAGTAGCATTTGTACTCTATGTTATTAGAGCATTGAAGGGACCAACAATATCTGATCAAGTATTAGCCATAGATGCTATGTCTTATGATCTAGCAGCTTTCCTAGTCATATTATCAATATTCTTTAGAGAACCAATACTAATAGGTACAGCTATAGTTCTCGCTCTATGGATATATGCTCTGGATATTTACATAGCTAAGTATCTTGAGAAGAAGGAGGTGGGTGAGTAATGATTGAAGACCTACTAGTCATTATTGGGATGATAATGCTTGGTATAGGAGCAGTAGCTGATTTAATCGCCGCTATTGGTTTGAATAGATTTAAGAACTTTTACTTAAGGCTTCATGCAGCTACAATAGGTACTATATGGGGTGCTTTTGTCCCATTAATAGGTGCTTCTCTAATAGCTGCTGGTAGTCCATGTTTAGGAGTTTATCGTTGGTTTGTTGCTGGAGGGGGACTCGCTATTGCTTTCTTAGTACTAATATTAGCGCCTGCTGGTAGCCATGCATTGGCAAGGGCAACTCATCGTTCGGGTCTTGTAAGGGTTGAGCCTTGTGTTGTTGATCATTTAAATGAAGATATGTGTGTGAAAGAGGGGTGATAATGGATGCTTACGTATGAGGAAATAATGTTGTTAATAACTGCTTTGGCATCAGTATTTTCAGTTATAGCTGTATACTATGCTATTATAGAGAAAAACCTTGTAAGAGCAGTTGTTTTCTCCGCGATTCAGAGCACTATATATGCGTTTATCTACTATATGTTCATGGCTCCGGACATAGTTTTAGTGTATATCCCGGTTGCTGTTGGATTGTATCCGGCTGTGATATTGATTCTTATAAGTAAGACTGAGAAGGTGGAGAAACAATGAGGCATATATTGGGTTTAATCATTGTGTTGCTGTTCATAATTGGATTTAGCTTAGTGCTCATTGTTGCTGGGAACTATATATTGCCATCACACGAAATCGGGATGTTGGCAAAATATTACTTGTACTTAGCATATAATCCGTGGCAAAGGAACTTTACAGTAATGTCGCCGGAAGCAGTAACGAGTATAGTATGGGATTTCCGTGGTTTAGACACTGTATTCGAAACAGCCGTATTTTACTTAGCAATAATTGGTTCAATAGCTCTTGGTAGGGGAATAGTTAAATACATAAAACCCGAGGAAGAAGAACTAGGTTTATCATTGATAGTTAAAACTGTAACAAGAATATCTGCTGTAATGATCATTGCAGTTGCTGCTTCAATAGCTTTACACGGACATCTTACACCAGGAGGCGGTTTCCAAGGAGGAGCTACAGCTGCTGTAGCACCCTTATTGATAATAGTTATATTTTCCCATTATTACTTATTGGAAAAAGGTGTTACTAAGGATCTTATGTTATTCCTTAGAAGCTTGGGATTAACAGGGATTGCTATAGTAGCAATAATTGTATATCTAATAGCATTACCGCAGGGAATTCATGCATATGTTTTACAAAATCAACCAAAACCAGATAGTAGCATAGGTTTACCTGCATATATTAATGGACAATTGATAAGTGGCACTCTATGGTTCTTTAACTTATTCGAGTTCTTTGCAGTAATGGCTGGTTTCACAATAGTTTTCCTATTGATTACGATTCCAGAAAGGGCCTTTAGAAAGGAAGAAGAGGGTGAAAAACAATGATCTCGTTATCGACATATCTATTAACAATAATAGTTACTTCAATGATAATGAATCTTGCATTAGCCCTATATGGTATATTCTTCAAACCACATCTTACTAAGAAAATAATTGCACTGACAATACTTGGTGATACAGCTAATACATTTGCTATAATAGTTGGCTATAGGAGATGGATCTCCCCACATAGTCCTAGCAGACCACCAGTACTTGTAGATTATGCCAATATAAATCAAGAGGATTTAGTCAATTTCGTCAATACAGCTGTTGACCCATTGCCTCAAGCCCTCGTATTAACAGCTATTGTTATTGGTTTAGCAGTGACATTGTTCCTGGTGTTTCTAGCTCTCCAAATCTACAGATTGTACGGGACACTGGATGTTAGAGAAATAAAGAGGCTCAGGGGGTGATTATTGGTGAAGGTCTTAAAGATATTGGTCGTCGGTATATTTGTCTTCATTACATATATAGTGTTTAGTGGAAGCATTTCACCATATGATCTCATGTCTGGAGTAATAGTTGCCTTAATAATTGCAGGGGTTATGGCAGGATTCACTGTTCAAAATCCATTAAAACCACTCGATCCAAGACGTTGGGTTTGGTTAATAATATATGCTTTGTACTACTTTTTCGTAGCAGAGGTTAAGAGTCATTTAGATGTAATGTATAGAATCCTCCATCCAAAGATGCCTGTCAAGCCGGGAATAGTTAGAGTACCATATGATCTCGAAACAGATTATGCCATCACAAGTGTTGCTAACTCAATCACCAATACACCGGGTACCGTTGTAGTAGATATAGATCCTAAGGAGAAAACGTATTTTGTTCACTGGATTAATGTAAGAACAACTGATCCCCAAAAGACACGTGAAATGATTTCATCAAAGTTTGAATACTACTCGAAAAAAGTATTTGATTAATATGGGGTGATCGTATATGGACTTAGTTAATATCGCTCATGATTTAACTGGTCTAACCGTACCCGTATTAGCATTATTTGCTTTCACTCTACCCCTACTTGCTAAATTATTTGGTGAGAAAAGATTTCCAGCTATATATGCATTGATAGCCATGATATTTGCAGCAATATCCTCAACCATAATATTCATCGGGTCAAGAATTAATGATAATCCAATATTCTATAAATTCGGAGGATGGCCGCCACCACTAGGAATTGTTTACGAAGTCGATGGTTTCAACGCTACGTTAGCACTATTTACTGCATGGATAATGCTACTTATAAGCATCTATAGTATATGGTATGGAAGACACCTTGACGAACCAGAATGGTACTACATTCTATTAATAGGTTTAAATGCAGGTATGCTGGGATGCTTGTATACTGGTGATGTGTTCAACTTATTCGTGATGCTGGAAGTTTTGGGTATATCTGCTTATGCCCTAGTAGCATATCACAAGAACAAACATGAGGCTTTGGAAGCATCAATGAAATATGCTATAATCGGAGCTACAGCAACAACAATCTATTTCATAGGATTAGTAGTCATATATAGTGTCTATGGTTCTCTCAACATGGCTGACCTAGCAGTTAAAAACTATTACCTATACCAAGCACAGAGAAGCGGAGTCACGTTGTTTTCACAAATGATAACCGCTATTGGTGCTTCATCATTATTAGCTATATCTCTAGCATTATGGGTTTTCACCTATAAGTCAGCTTTATTCCCCAATCATTTCTGGCTACCTGATGCACATCCGGAAGCACCTACTCCAGTATCAGCAGCGTTATCGGGATTAGTTGTTAACATAGGAGTATATGCAACAGTGAGGTTCCTTTACACAATATTCGGTCCCTTATCGCCACTTGAATTATACTACCGTGAGATAGTACTAATAGTTATACTTATACTCGGATTCCTTGGAGGCCTCGTAGGAGCGCTACTCATGATTGCTCAAAAAGACATTAAGAGATTGCTAGCATATAGTACTGTAAGCCATATAGGATTAATCTATATGGCTGCATCCATAGGGTTCGTAACAAACAAACCAGAGGCAGTTATTCTTGGATTAACCGCTATGATTTACCACATAATAAACCATGGTTTAGGTAAGGCATTATTGTTCATGGCTAGTGGAGTATTCATAGACGCTGCTGGTACTAGGAACATGGATGAAATGAGAGGCGTAGGAAGATTATATCCAATTACTAGCTTAGCATTTATAATAGGATTCCTCAGCATGATGGGACTCATACCATTTGCTGGGTTCTTCTCAAAACTATTAATGTATCAAGCATTCATAGAGGCAGGACTACTCTTACCAGCTTTGGCAATTATAGTAATATCAGCAATCAGTGTCTTAGGATACGCTAAAGCAATGTATGCTATAGTATTCTCATCGATGAACAAGAAGTACGAGAAAATACCTCTAAAAGGCATCAATTATATGCTCTTGTTAATGGCGATTGCATTAATAGCTTTGGGAGTTCTATATCCATTCATCAAGGATACATTATATGGTATTGTTTTACAATATCTAACACCCAATAGGATCATGTACTATAGGTTTCTAATGAGGTGAAAATAATGGTTGTTCAGCACATAATAAGTGATCCCGGTCTAGTAGCTCTATACCTAACAGCTTACATGCTAATAGCCCTAGCCATACTAACAACAATATTTATTGTAGTGAGTTCTAAGAAACGCCGAATAACGCCAATGTATTTATCAGGGGAACCCGAAGACGTTATTAAAGAACACGTACCAGCACCAGGGCATCTCTACTGGGGATTCATGAAGAGATTTGCAAGAAAGACATATGAATACTTAATAGAAAAAATGCATACAGGAAACTTGCAGGACTGGGTACAATTTATGGCTTCATGGTACGGGTTACTGCTTCTATTATCGATTGTATTAGGAATAATCTATATCTACATGAGGTGATATATCGATGGCAGCAGTAGATATATTAACATTATTGTTCTCAATACTGGTTTATCCAGGACTCTTATTCCTATTCAGTTTAGCGCTATTTACACAATATCTATACAGAAAACTAAGTGCACATATGCAGAAAAGAATGGGTCCAACATATGTTGGACCAAAAGGAGTCCTTCAGCCATTCTTCGATGTATGGAAATTGATTCATGTCAAGGAAG
>JAGHDU010000076.1 GCA_021159785.1 Staphylothermus sp.
ACCTTATAGTGTCGGACATTGGCTTCCCTTCATATACTTTGCATTTTGTTATATATATCTTTCTTATGAAATTAGGTGAACGAAAATTTCTGCTGTTGGGCTTCTTCTGTAGAGGAAGCGACTATCTAAGCTGTTTTTGAGAATCAGCATAAGTAAAAATCCATAATATAGTTTATAGCTATTGGAACTGATTGTTCTGAATAGATATCTAAGGATTCATATATTCATCTGAGGGATTAAGTATCAGATTATTGTAAATAAACTTTTGGTATGCGTTTTAATTATTAATTATTGAGTTAATTACTACTTAATATGATGATTATTCTAATGGTGTTACTAATTTGAGGGATGGGTATTGATTATTCGACCAGAGGATCTGATACAGATATTGAAACTTAGCGAGGAACAAATAGATTGTACGGGTGTTAAGTTAACTCTGCACAGCATATATACGCTTGAAGGACGAGGTGAGCTTAGTATTGATACTAGAAAAATACCTAAGTATCGTGAGCTCGTATGTACAACTAAATGCCTAGTCCCTATGGGAGCGTATATTGTGAGATATAATGAGTATGTCAGGATTCCGAATGGATATGTAGGATTAGCTATTCCTAGATCGTCTCTTCTTAGAATGGGAGTAACTATACACTCAGCCGTATGGGATCCGGGTTATGAGGGACAGGGAATAGGTTTAATGGTAGTATTCAATCCACATGGAGTAACTCTATCGAAGGGGGTTCAAGTAGCTCAGCTCGTTTATTTCAAAATGTCTGGAGAGACTCAGAAAATATATAGAGGAGTCTACAAGGGTGAAAGAGTTTATTAGTGGTGCGGCGGCCGGGATTTGAACCCGGGATCTCCGGCGTTCTACGCGAGTTGCGAACCCGCGTGGCAGGCCGGCGTCCTAGTCCAGGCTAGACGACCGCCGCATTTTCTTGTCAGTATCTAATATAACTGATTTAGGGGTTTTATGATTTTTCGTGATATAGTATAAAAATCAGTCAATTTTAAGCTTCTACCGTTTCTTCTGTTTCTTTTACTTTCTTCTTCACTTCTGCTAATTTCTTGGCTCTGCGTGCTAAGTCTCTTAGTATATCGTTCTTACTTACGATGCTTACGATCTGTCTGTCCTCGCTCAGCACTGGTATTCCGTTTAGATTTGCTTCTTTCATCATATCGATTGCTCTAGATAGTAGAGTGTTTGGTGGAATGTACTTGCTATACGGTACCATTACATCTAATGCAACGAGTGGGGTTATCTTTACATATCTACCCTTTCTAGCTGCTCCTCTTACAAGTTTTCTAACCCATATTAATCTCCTACTCTTAACACCCGTTACAGCGTCTTCAAATGCCACAAATGGTAATCTATTCGCTGATACTACACCCAATACGTTGGGGCCATCATAGACTGTTAAGGCATCTAGATATAGTGCTTTCATTTTATTAACAGTGTGATAAAGACTATGGAATGGATGTACACTTGCTGTCTTGCCTGGTAATATTACGTTTTCTACTAATAGGTCTCTTAATGTTTCCTTGGCTACATCAACTACTTGATCCTTTGTGACAAATCCGATGATTTCACCATTTTCGTCTACTACGAATACCACTTCTGACTCTGAATTGACCATTTGAAGTGCTATGTCCTCTAATGGTGTATCTGGTCTTATCTTGGGTACGTTCTTAGTCATTATATAGTCGATGAAATATCTGTCCTTTGTCCTTCTCCTCCATAATGGACCTTTGAGTCCTAAAGCGTATAACATATTCCATTTACTGACAACGCCTATGACGTTTTCATCTTCATCTAGTACTACTAGGTAATCTGTTCTTCTTCTAAGCATTTCTTTTCTTGCGTGTTCTACGGTATCGTTGATTGTTATTGCTGGCAGTTCGTCGATCATTATATCTTCAGCTACTATGCCTGCTCGTTCAACTGCAACTACTTTTTCTACAAGTACTTGTGAAAGAGTCTTTTCACGTGAAACATATAGTATTCTCTCCTCTGCCTTAACAGGTATAGGCATGGGTACCTTGACTGGTACAGGGGCTCTACCTGGCTTTGCTCCTTCGAGATATGCCCTAATGATGTCTTCATATGTGATAACCCCGATGACATGACCGTTTTCATCGATAACTGGTACAAGTGGTATATCATGTCTAGCCATTACCTCTGCAACAGCCTCTACCGGCATATCCTTGGTGGCTACCATTACGCCTCTTAGCATTATTCTCTGTACCTTAGCTGGAGTAGTTATGTGTTGCTCACTTTCTCTGTGGAAGAACCATCTGCCTCTTCTCATGAATTCATGATAAGTAACTATACCTTGTGGAATAGGTTCTTCTTCACTCCTTACAACGACTACTCCCGGTTGGCCATGATACACTATTCTACTCCAAACCTTGTTTACCCTATCCTTTGCGGTCACAATGTACTTGTCTAGGTCTTTTTCAGTCATTATTTCTGCAACGCTTTCAGCTATTGGTTTATAACTAGCTTTTATTAAATAGTTCAATATATCGTTGTATGTTACTATGCCATGCAACTTCATTTCTTCAAGATTATTGACTACAGGGGCACCGATGGTTTTGAACTCACGGAGTTTCTCAAAGACTTCTCCTAGAGTCTTATCTTGTACTATTATTGGATGCTCTCTGAGAGTATCTCTTACTCTGATCATGGTGTGATGACTTGTAGGCATGATTAATTCTATAGGAGTAAGATATCCAAGCACTCTTTTCTCAATATAATCCCTGAGTACAGGCACTATGGTTTCTTCAGCCTTCCTTGTTCGCGCTCTCACTACCGTAAGCGGTAATGATAAATCCCTGACAACTAGTCTAGGCTTTCTCGCTATTTCCCAAATTCTCATTGTGATCACCTGATTTGTTTCTATCAAACACCCAATTAATAATATTTAAGTCAAAGACTAATTAATTCATGGTTAAATCCATATATGAATTGAAGACAAGAAATATAAAACCCCTAGAAACTATGAAGAATATACCAGAAGAGACGTAAAAACGTTGGAATAAGCCGCCGTAGTATAGCCCGGCCAAGTATGCGGGCCTTTCGAGCCCCACCCCCAAC
>JAGHDU010000135.1 GCA_021159785.1 Staphylothermus sp.
ATAGTATTCTTCATAGCTATATTCATTAATTCTCCCACAGTTAGTCCTAGAGTTTTGGCAGTTTCTACAAATTTTTCGTAAATATCGGGGTCTAATCCTCTTATTGTTGTTATTCTCTGTTTATTCTTTACATCTTCACTCATAGTAACACCTGCATTACAAGTATTACATGTAATACATTAATATTATCCCTAATAAACATAACTAGGATATTGATATCCTAATAGGATTATTCCAATTAGAGATTGTATAAAGAGAATAGAAAAGTTATAAAGAAAAAGAATTAGTTGGTTGGGAAAACTTACTTTACTCCATACATTGTTAATGCTAATACAGCAGCCTTTGTCCAGAGACCGTTTTCTGCTTGTTCATATATTACTGATCTCTTTGGATCATCTATTACGTCGTCATCTGCTTCATAGCCTCTCATTATTGGTAGGACGTGCATTAGTACACCGTGCTTGTCCATTTTGTCAAATAGCTCTCTTGTAACTTTCCAGTCTTTGTATTTCTCATAGATTCTTAATTCTTCATCTTTGAATTTACTGTATCCTAGTTCTACTAGTTTGGGTGATGCCCAGTTCCTTGGAAATACTGCATGTGCCCCTTCTAAGGCCTCTTTGTAGTTGTCTGTGAATTCTAATGAACCACCATATTCTTTTGCTAGTTGTTTGGCTTTTTCAACGAGTTTTGGATCTAGATCAAAGCCTGGTGGTCTTGCAACTACTACATCTACTCCGAATCTTGGGAATAGAATCATATCTTCTTGTACGCTACACCAGCCACGTATTTCTGGGCTGTAGGCCCACATTATGACGTATTTCTTGCCTTCAACCTTTTTGAATCTCTCCTTGAATGTGTATAGGTCAGCTAGTCCCTGGGTTGGGTGGAACATATCGTCTGCCATGTTAATTACTGGTACGTTTGCGGTTTTCGCTATTTCTCTTACATAGCTGTTTCCTCTGCCATAGACATAGTCTATGGCTTTGTCTAGGATTCTTACACCTATTCCGTGACCGTATCTTTCGTACATTACTGCTACGTCTTTTACTGCTTCTCCTACTTTCTCTTCCTTACCCCAAGCCATACGTGTTGTTTTAGCCTCAATGTATGCTGCATGTCCTCCTAAGAAGTGCATTGCTGATTCAAAAGCTGCGCGTGTTCTAGTTGATGGTGCGAAGAATAACATGTAGAATACTTTTCTCTCTAGAATCTTAGGTATAGCTTCTACTCCATAATAATGGGCTGTCCATTTAAGTTCTTCAGCTAGTTTCAATGCAATCTCTAATTCCTCGTTGGTCCAATCAAGGGTTGATATAAGGTCTTTACCACTTAGGTCTCTCACTAAGTGCCTCATCCATACCAACCCCAAACAAGTACTAGGATTATATACTATACGTTCGAGAATAAAAACCTAAATCCATGATATAACAAGAATATGACAACGGTATATACAGAACAATTAATTGTGGATATATATTTACACTCATTTAAATAGAACCTCTTAAACAATTATTTTTGAGATCTTCATCGGTATCATTAATATACAGTATAAAATTATGTAAACATCTCTTCAACTACTATTATCAGCAAACTAATGATGTTGTAAATATTTATATCTCAAAATAATTTAATACAATATTGTCGCTCAATCACTATTGGACATAGATGGTGCGAATAAATGAATTCTCCAACTCTTAGGTATAGAAATATTATTCCTTCTCTTAGAGGTGAAGGTGGGTTTGCTTTTATTGCTCGTGGAAGAGAGCTTGCTGCGAAGGGGTATAAGGTAATTAATCTTAGTATAGGTCAACCAGATGTACCTACTCCGGACAACGTTATAGATTCTGCTGTGCATTGGTTGAAGGAAAAGAAGTTCACCGCTTATACAGAAACAGCAGGAATACCTGATCTAAGACAAGCAATAGCGGATTATTTGAATGAGAGATATGGTGCCGATGTAAAATGGGAAGAAGTAGTCGTAACACCAGGTACTAAGGGTGCGATATTTCTCGCCTTAGCTACTTATCTGGAGCCGGGTGATGAAATAATTGTACCAGAACCAAGCTATCCAGCTTATCCTGAAGGAGCTAAGATCCTTAATGCTAAACCAGTGTATGTTCCACTAAAATTCATGGGAAAAGACAGAGGCTTCGAGTTAGATATAGAGAAAATAGAAGAGGTCATTACGCCTAAAACAAAAATGATCGTTATAAATAATCCACACAACCCCAGTGGTGCACTCTTCACACCAAGAGAACTAGACAAAATCTACGAAATAGCTAGGGAGCATAAAATAATGATATTGGCTGATGAAATATATGATAACTTCGTATATGAGGGAGAATTCAAGTCCATGATATCTTATCCTGATTGGAGGGATTACTTGATATATACTAATGGATTTTCAAAAACGTTCTCCATGACAGGGTGGCGTCTTGGATACGTAGTAGTTAGAAAAGAAGTAGCAAGTATTTTATCAAAACTAGCTGTAAGTATGTGGGGATGCCCAGTAAGTTTTGCACAAAAAGCAGCAGTAACTGCACTCAAAGACCCCGAGACATGGGAGTGGGTTAAGGCTCTTAGTAAAAGATATGCTGAGATGAGAGACCTATTATACAATGAGATAAGCAAGGTTGAAGGAGTAGAAGCATGGAAAAGTAAAGGAGCATACTACTTATTCCCAAGAATAACCAAGTTATTAAATGAATTAAACATCAACGTTGAAGAATTCGTAGACTACATAATAGATCATCACCACTTAATAATTCTCCCAGGAACAGCCTTCCCAGATAAAGCAGGTAAAGATTATGTAAGATTTAGCTTTGCAACTAACAAAGAATCAATTGTAGAGGGGGCAAAAAGATTCAGAGAAGCAGTTAATGAACTGTTAAGCAAAAAATAATCATTTTTAACTTATTGAGTCTCCTCAGGAACCATTCTTGTGAGTACTGTTTTTACTGTTAATAATCTCCTGGCACTATAACCATGCTTCTCGAGTAGTTCTTCAACTTGTTTCCTCAACTTTTCTAATTCAGTTTCTGGAGCTTCCTTAAAGACGTCGAAGTCTGTAATAGGGAATCTCGTATCTGGTGTTAGGAAACTATTTAGCCTAACCTGAACATCTTCACCGAAGAATTCTCTAAGAGTTTTTGCAAGTTCTTCTATGAATGTGGTCTTCCATCTCCTACCAACGAGTCTTATACGGACAATTTTTACTTCTTGTGACATAGCCTACACCTATATTTCTGTTTTGATTACTGCATACTATATATATGTTATTAGACATTTTTAAATCATTCAATAAAAAATATTGGAAAAATAGAAACTATTATGAGCATTATTACTTCTTTCATTAGATCTAGTTTAGTTATTTATGTATTAAACTATGTTATGAGACAACATATAAGAAGCAATTGAAAATCCACAAACAATTATTCATCTCATATGGATAACAATATAAGTAGCATTCACAAAGCAATAAAGACTGTTTTATCACTCTATCCAATGGAGAGAACCATGATCAGGTACCAGAATCTTCCCATTCTTTCTATACTCAAGATGCCCTTTGACATAGTAATAACCCGGAGGTATTTCAGAATATATCTCTCTGAAAGTTTCCATTAGGAGTTTTTCATTCCCTACTTGGATAACATAGCGTGTAGGTAAGATATGTCTATTTAAACAATCTATAATCCGTATTTTTCCCTCGAAAGGTATTCTTTCTTCAACGGGTTCTATGCATTGATTAAATCCAACATTATACGATACATATTTAATATTTACATAAATACCGTTGACTATTATATGGCTCAATGTATCTTTTTTCAAGAATAGATACGTCTTTAAGTCTGTGTCGTTTTTATGCTTTAGCAAGTACTCATTCATAATAGTTGCTTGGGTTACCCTTTTTAATACGTTCTTGTTGATAAGCCTCTTCACTTCGTTAATTATTTCAGTATCAGCCCCAAGAATAACTATGTCCACATCATTGTATGAATCAAAAAACAATGAAGAACCTGTAATAAACAAATCATTAGTATTCAACAGTTCCGACAAGAGTTTTTTTACCAAAAGGCTTTCATAGGATATATACTTACCAAAAATCTCGAAAAATGAATAGGCTGCTGATAAATTAACAACAGGGACGACTTGCTTTATACAATCCCAATAAAAATAAGTTACATGCTTATCGATTTCATATTTTTTGTGTATTTTTCTACGTTCTAGAAACATGTATCTAGGGTACGTGATAACAAGTCCTTCTGGATGCTGGAAACCTTTTACTAAATACACTACACCATTATGATATATTGGAAACCCCTCGACAAGTTTAATGTCTTTTGTCATAAATAACATCCTCTCTTAGTTAGAGAATTGGCGTTATTCTTCATTAAAAGAAGTGTTAACATCGGTATTTTCTCGTAATAATTTATCAAAGTTATACTTAAGAATTTCTATTAGGTATCCCTCCTCACCAGGCAAACCTACAAGAACGACTTTATCTTCAACCACAAGGGTTGGTTCTTCGTCAATGGTATCGATTTCCTCGATCTCTATTTTAACATTATATACTTCTTCAAGAATATCCTTTACTTCAAGAACCCACTGATGCAAAGTCCATTTTTCATAGGAAGGTCTCCCTAAAACCCTTAATCTGACAACTCTTTTTTG
>JAGHDU010000044.1 GCA_021159785.1 Staphylothermus sp.
CTTCTTCTGGTGATAACCATAACCTATGCCCACCATAAAGTTTCCAAACACCATCTTCGATCTCTCGTTGTACACTTAGATCAATTCCAAAGATATTGTAATCTGGCTTGTTTAAATGAGATAAGTGTAGTACACGTGGGCCTATATTTAAAGCTATTCCGACAATTAGGTCACCAATCCTATACCTGGCGATTTTAATTCCATCTTGCATTACTTCGCCTAGAAAAGATATAGTTGTCATCATTCTCACCAAGATAAACTAATTTATAATCAAGTATTTAGAGATTTGATAACCCTTTAAATAAACATTAGTAAAAATCTAGCAGACTTATTTTAGTTCTTTTATAACAAGTTTTGAAGCCCATTGTTGTCTACAATTAAACAATCCTTAATATATAGTCCTTGTATAAAAGATTAATATTAAGCAGGTGGTATATAGTGAAAAGAATTACTTTAGGGCTCGTTCTTCTACACAGATATCCATTCGACGAGAACTGGGCTGTTAGACTTAAAAATTGGTTTATCGAGTCGATAGAAAAGAATTTCGGTGAATATGTTGAACTCGTTTATGCATCTGAAGCGAATACTAAAATGGGACTAGTAATTGACGATGATGATGCTGAAAAAATAGTTAAGTTATTTCATGAGAAAGTTGTTGATGGAATCGTAATGATCACCCTAACATTTGGAGACGAATTAGCAGGAGCATATGTTGCTGAAAGATTTAAGGGAAAACCAATAATTGTATTTGCTACAAAGGAGCCACAGGTTTTACCTGGTGGTTTTAGGCGTTCAGACTCATTTTGTGGTACATTATCATTAGCGTCTGCCTTATATAGAAGGAAGATCCCGTTTTTGTTTGGTGGCATAGTCTTCCCAGAAGATAGAGAATTCATTGAGAGTATGGAGAAGTTTCTAAGAGTAGTTAGTATTGTCAAGAATTTTATAGGAGCTAAGATAGGTGCAATTGGTCCAAGACCTGAAAGATTTGAAACGGTCACATACAATGAAGCAAAAATGGCTGAAAAGTATAACCAGCGTGTTATCCATGTTACATTACTTGAAATTATAGAGGAGGCAAGAAGACTAACAGACGATGATCCAGAAGTACTTAATGTACTGAATGACATGGCCAAAAAAGCTGATTTATCTGAGCTACCAGAGCACATAAAGAAGAACGTCTTATTGAAGCTTGCAAAGTTAGAAGTAATGCTCAGAAGGAAGATAAAAGAAAAAGGCCTAAATGCACTAGGATTCAGGTGCTGGACCGAGATACAGAAATACTATGGAGTATCTCCTTGTTTTGTACTGGGAAGACTGACGGATAGCGGTATTCCTTCAGCTTGTGAAGTTGATGTCTATGGCGCTCTAACAATGATAATGCAATATGCAGCGGCATTGGGTGATAATCCACCATTCTTTATAGATTGGACAATTAGACATCATGAAAAACCAAATGTATTTCTAGCTTGGCATTGTGGAAATATGCCACCATCACTATGTACAGGTGGATGCATGCTAAAATACCATAGTATAATGTATCGGGACGTAGGAGAAGAAAATGCATATGGAACCTCAGAAGGGAGAATTAAGCCAGGAGTTGTTACAATTAGTAGATTAGTAGAATATGACGGAGAATTTAAGCTATTCATAACTAAGGGCAGGGTATTGGAAGAGGAAGCACCTTTCAGAGGAAGCTGGGCATGGGTTGAAGTAGATAATCTTGATAAAGTTTATAGAACATTGATCGAAGAGGGTTTTGTACACCACGCAAGCATGATACATGGAGACCACGTAGAGGCTTTGACTGATGCAGCAAAACTACTAGGTATAAAAACTGTGATAGTATAACGCACCCAAAATATCTGACAATCTTTTAACAAATATCATTGTTTAAAATCACTAATTATGAAACACTAACAATCATAGCTCACTTTGCCGGTAGAACTTGAAAAATAGGGTATAATTTAAAGTCTACTAAATTAATCTAGTTACTGTGGAGATGATTCATTTGGTTAAGATACACTTTGGCTTAGTAAACTGTTTTGCAGTTAAAAGATGGCCTCTTCCTGAAGAATGAGCAGAGATCGTTGCGAAGCAAGACGTTAATTATGTACAGTTCTCATTCGATCTACTAGATCCACGTACATTACCGGCAGCTAAAGAATCTATGGTTGAACAAGTAAAAGATGCTATTAAAAAGCATGGTATTGAAATACATTCAACATTTACGGGACTAGTTGGTTATTCGTTCAATCTATTTGCCCACCCAGACCCGCTCATGAGAATGGATGCTATGGATTGGTATACAAAGGCCATAGATTTATCATCTATGCTGGGTGTTCCAAGAACAGGTGGACACATAGCTGCTAAAAGTGCTAACGACTACAGCGACCCACTACGGAAGCAATACATGGATTCCGTATTAATAGAAAATATGAATGCTCTTAGATTATATGCAAAAACCAAAGGTTTAAAACTTCTATTATGGGAACCTATGCCTGTTCCAAGAGAAACCCCTTGGACAATGCTAGAAGCAGAAGAGGTACTAAAGAAAACAAATGAAGGAGACGGCGTTCCAGTAAGGCTTACAATAGACCTAGGACATCAATGCACACTTAAAGGTAAAGAATCAGACCCATATGAATGGTTATACAAATTCGCTCCATATTCTCCAGCTATTCACATCCAACAAACTGACGGCAAAGCAGACAGACATTGGCCATTCACAGAAGAATACAATAGAATCGGCATAATAAAAGCTGATAAAGTCATCAAAGCCATAGACGAATCAGGAGCAAGTGAAGTATATCTATTCCTCGAATACATACCCCCTGCCGAAGAAAACGATAACAAAGTATTAAAGAATCTCGAAGAAAGCATAAAATACTGGAAAGAGTATCTAGGCTAAAAATAGAACAAACTAAATTATGA
>JAGHDU010000155.1 GCA_021159785.1 Staphylothermus sp.
CGATAATATATAATTATATAATATAGCTAGGCTTGGAAAACTCAAGTGCCTAATATACACACCATCTTCAAGACTTTGAATAGCTATTTCTCTCTTATGTATATATATTGGTTCTTCGAGGGGTTTTCTAGAATAATATTCACGTATAAGTTTCTTCAGTAAGAAAAATTCTTTACTCAACTCTTGGCGCGACATAAAATACTAACCTTCCTCCATGAGGTAGTGTGTAGTTTATCTTGCATGGAACAGCTGTTGCGAATTCGAAGTCTAACTCCTCTGCAGCTTGTGCAGCTCCAGAAATATCTGATAAGTAATCAACTGTATAAATTGCTCTTGCATCTTCACTTGCTTCAAATTCTATTAATGCACCATTATCAACACTGAGCTCTATCTCGGCTTCAACAATATCTCCCGATGCTCTCGCAATAATCTTCTGTTCATCTTTAACAGCTACGAATTCTATTGCATCACTCACTGGTTCAAGTTCCTTTACAACATCCCTAAATGTTGTGGGAAGCATTTTTGCTTTAACAGTAAAGGGTATTTTTAGTTCTGGGAGTTCCTCAGCGATCGTCTCTAAGCTTGGTATAATAAACATCCTTGTTCCTCTACCAATAAATACAATTGCTAATCTCCCTGCTTCTAGAGTTCTTAATTCTAATTCATCGCCTTTAACAGCTCTTCTCAATATCTTGGTTAGATCCTCCATGTTTACTCCGATAGTTTCTTCTATTTCAAACTCATATTCAATAAGTCCTTCACGAGGGATATGGAAATCTACCATGACTATTCTCGATGGATCTATTGCTTTTAGTCTAATACCATCTTCTTGGATTTTGTATGCTACTTCATCTATAATTTTACCAATAGCACTCATAGCATAACGCCATGTTCTGGCATCGGCAAATCTAAGCCTCATAAAGTATACGCCTCCAGAACAATTATCTACAAGTAAATAATTATTGTCTCTAAATAATAATAATTTTAATTCCTACAAGGAAATCTATGATTCCAATACTGATAACAATGATACCGTGATATCTTTAGCTCTTTTAATCAACGCCTTTGAAGAAGTATGTGGTGGTGTAGAATAGTATGCTAAATGGAGTATATCGTTTAATTGATTAAGGAACCTTATAACGAGTTCTCGGTCAACTTCTCCTTGTTTTGTAAAATAATCCTTATTCATTCATACTCCCTCCATACATGTCCACATTTTGTACATTTATAAAATCTTGTGGGTGGTTCGTCAGCTGCTCTTGTCTGTATAAACCAATAATATGCTTCATGATGACCGCACTTAGGGCATGTGACTTCACGTGTTGTCGGCAATCCTCTCATTCTATCTTCTTCAGTTACTACGATTGTCTTTTCCTTTTCACTATGCTCGATCTTCATGCTTAATCTATAAGCTTTGAGGTCTCTAGCTGTAGCCTTAGCTCTGAACTTACACCTAGTACAAACCAAGTAGTACTCGTTACCTATTTTTTCAGGTCTCATTAGACCGCCACATCGAGGACAAAATCTAGGCATTTTGATCACCGCATGAACAATGTATTATATTCCTTGAATATCTTTAATGAATAATTTTATTTCCTTAAATAGCTTAATAATAATGCTTATTTCAACACTTATAATCTTCATTTCCAACTTTATACATTAAATGATTTAAACATCCACTTATTTTCTGCAAGTTATGACAAAACATGTTCTTATACAATAAGTACTCAGAACCTTCCATGATCTTTAAACCAGGAAATATTATTGAGTACTTATCAGATTCATTACAAACAATATAATATGATACTTCATCTCTAGTCGCAAGTTTATTAAATCCAAAAGAGGGATTGAGTATTTCTTCATCGTGAAACACTTTGACTTCCTCTAAAAATTTCTCCTATAAACCATGTATAAGTGAAACCCCTTTCCTCGATAATAAACTAGAATCCTAGCTTCTGGTTTCATATTTTGGATTCAACCTCTTTCCTGAAATCCGCTAATATATCCTTAATATTTTTGATGATCTCTGATAAAACTTCACCAACATCAACTCCTTTCTCAACTGTTATTACTATTTCCAATCTGTTTTGAAGCGGGTGCGGTATTCTATAAGAAGCATATACCACCTTAGGATGCTTCATTGCTTCTTTAGCTATTAAGTTACCTAATGTATCATCTTCACCTCCAATCTCTATCACAATTTCGTTCTCAGCTTGTCTCAGAACCCTTAGTTCCAAATATAATCACCTTTTCTAGATGTTAGCCCTACATTACAAATTCCTATACTCACTAATAAATTCATTTAAGGCTTTTCTCCACTCTTTCTTAATCCTGTACTTACCTTCTTCATCCTTATCCATTATTCCCATAGAATATGCCTTTGAAAGTATTTGTTCAGGTTCCATATTTAACACTATAGAAGATACCACTACAAAATACTTAGAAGTAGTTCCCCTAACATCATATTTTATAGTGTTAGTAATATCCCAGATCTTCTCGATGATTTTCTCTATAAGCTCCATAGGAGCGTCTGTATATATTTCTGTTTTATCCTGGTTTAATCCCGCTTTATACCCTAAACGCCCAAGAATTTCCACAAGTACTATGGGCGGAAATGTTTTACGTGTCTTCTCCACCAAATATTCTATCTTAATTCTTTTAATACCACCCCTTAGACTTATTATTGACGATTTATAACTCGAAACAAGTTTTCGAATATACTCCCATGCATACTTAATATCTGTCTTATAACCATACATTGTAATGTATAATCCATTTTCCTCTATAGTTATGTCAACATATTCAACACTAGGAAGCTTCTCCCTGATAAGCTCAGCTAATTTAAAACATTCCTCTCCCTTACAAGGTATGTAGAAAAAACGCTTAATTAAAGGCAAGTTATCACCGAAACAGATACATTACACTTATTTTCCTATTCTCAACATTTCCACAAACAGGACAGACGAGCCTATTATCGGACTTCCTCAATATTGCACCACATTTACTACAAAAAGCAACTATAACACCTAGACCTGGCTCTTTGGTGGTCAGCTGATATGGATTGTAATCAGTTATAACCCTAGCTCTAATAACATAACCTAACCTAAATGCATCGTACATTGTTTCTATGTATTCTGGACTTACTTGCGATACATGTATTATTCCTGTAAAATCAGTTGATCTAGACGGCTTTTCTTCGATAGTGTATATATCTACAAATACTAGATCCTCGGAAATACCAGATATTATCCCTTCAACAATATCACCTACTTTAGGAACATATGGCTTCCCCTTTACATGCCGCACACTAATATTTCTCTTCACGATATCGATTAAGACTCTGCCCACTAACTGAGACCTTATAATTCCTCTATCATCAATATACGCTCCTTGACCAAGAAAATACTCTTCTTCAACACCTAATTCATCTCCTGGCGTTACTGGCATTCCTTGTCTCGACTTACTGGTTGTCATTATCTCACACCTCCTTTCTAATGACGTAAAAAACTGTTTTAACTCTATATACTTTCCTCCTATGCGTTTCAAATAACATAGGTATTTCGAAATTAATTATTTCTCTATGGAGTATCTTAAACCCATTCATTTCTGCAAGTTCTTGAACTAATGAGTCAAGTTTATATGAGAACTTATGAATGGTGTATACTGAAGAAGCTATTTTGAAAGCTTTATTTAGGAATAATAGGTCTAACCCTCTATTCTTTCTATATACTCCAAAGGGTGGATTCATTACAACTGTATCGACTTGGTTGAGAACTAGTTCTCTTACATCAGCGTTTATAAACATGTATTTTCCAGAGAATAACCTAGTATCTAATGATAAATTTTTCATAGCATACTGTAATATGTTATCATCAATATCAACTCCTATCACAGACCTGGCACCTAGAACTAATGCTGCATAGCCAAAACGAAAACTACCACATCCAAGATCGAGCACTATCTTATTGAAAATATCTCCCTTCATAAACGCATACCAAACAACATGAGCCACAATCCATGAAGGTGTTTCATATTGTTCTAACTCTCTTCTCGGAAAAGGATATCTAGGTAATTTTTCCAAGAGTAATTCAAGAGATTTCTTATCCATATAAAAACACCATATAAATATACACACTTAGGAATATCCTTCATCTTCTCTAAAGAAGATATTTATTAATCATA
>JAGHDU010000132.1 GCA_021159785.1 Staphylothermus sp.
AAGTTCTTGAAAAAAGAATATGAATATTATGTGGAAAATGGTTGTAGACGCCGAACTTTCTATAAAGTCTTATAGCTCAAGTACTTTGGGTATATCCTTTATTATAAATATATGTTAATACTAAATGTTATTTGATATAGCACATGAATAATTTACAATGCGTGTTTAACAATGAATTACCGTGTTATCATAATTGGTGCTGGAATCGTCGGACTAAGTATTGCCCGGGTTTTATCACGTTATGAAAATATTGAAATTCTTGTGATCGATAAGAATCCAGATGTTGGCTGGGGCGTTAGTAAAGCGAACACGTCCATTATACACCCATGCCACGAAGAAGACCCTGAGAAGCATCCTTTAAGAACAAAGCTATGTATAGAAGGTCACAATACATGGTATGAATGGGTGAAAGAATTAGATATTCCCAGTAGATGGCCAGGCGAGATCATAGTGGCGACTAATGAGGTTGAATACAATGTTTTAAAACACTACATCGAATTAGCTCGAAGAAACAGTGTCCCAGGGGTTAGATTAGTTGAAGGCGAAGAATTATTTGAATTTGAACCCGTGATTAATAGGAATAGTATAGCAGGTCTTTATGCTCCATCAGCTGGTACAATTGATCCTATTCAAGCATGTATTGCTTTAGCTGAGAATGCTGCAGATAATAATGTAAAGTTCGTGTTAGGGGAAAAAGTAATTGATATAGTTGTGGAAGATAAAAAAGTCAAGGGAGTAATCACTGATAAGAATAAATATGAAGCAGAAATAGTGATAAATGCAGCTGGGTTATATGCTGATGAAATAGCCCGTATGGTCGGTATTAATGATTATGAAATTCGTCCTAGGAGAGGACAATATATACTCTTCGATAGAACTGTAAGACCTAAACCAGATAAGATCATACATACAGCACCTACTCCGAAGACAAAAGGAGTATATATATTAAAAACAACAGAAGATTCCCTCCTCATAGGTCCCACAGCCGAGGATCTACCAATCGATCAAAAAGAAGCAACCTATACAACGAATGACGGGATTAAATTTGTATTAGAAAACGCCAAGAAAATAATTAACCAAATTCCACCAATGAGTCATGTAATAAGAACATTTGCTGGTTTGAGACCTGAGCCGCCAGATGGTAATTATATACTAAGGTTTCATGAAGAACCTTGGGGATTTTTTGAAGCGGCAGGTATTAGATCCCCGGGATTAACTGCTGCTCCTGCTATTGCCAACTATATTAAAAACCTAATATCACAACATATAGATCTAATTCCAAAGAAGAAGTGGATACATACACGGCGAAGAATCACTAATTTTTTGAAACTAGATATGAATGATAGAAATAAACTAATAGAAAAAGATTCGAGATATGGTAAGATCGTGTGTCAATGTATGGGTATTTCTGAGGCTGAAATCATCGAAGCCATCGGGAGAATGAGGAAGATAGGCGTCAAAGAGATAACTTTTGATGGTATAAAGTTCAGGACACATTCGATGTATGGTAGATGCCAAGGTATATTCTGTAGACCATTAATATCCCTAATTGTTGCAAGAGAAGTTGGTATAAAGCCTTGGAAAATCACCCTTAAGGGGACAAATAGTTTCTATGGAATTGGATTTGTTAAAGAATTATTCTTAAAGAGATGATCCGAGATGAAACGGGAATATGATGTATTAATCATAGGAGGTGGACCAGCGGGTTTAGCAGCCGCTATTAGAGTTGCTGAAAAAGGATACGAACCTATTGTTATAGAAACTAAGGACAGATTAGGAGGAATTCCTCTCCAATGTATCCACCCAGGTTTCGGTATACACTATTTCAGAGAAGACTTAACTGGACCAGAGTTCGTCTATCGGTTTATTTCGCGCATAGAAGAGCTGAGTATAAATTACATCACGAATGCATACGTAGAGAAGATAATTAATGAATCGATTATTTCCAAGAAAGTATCGGTTATCTCACCTAGTGGAAGTTTCATATTGGAGGGTAAAGCCCTCGTATATGCAGCAGGTGCACGTGAACGACACAGATATGAATTGGGTATTCCTGGTCCGAATGTAGCAGGGATATATACTGCTGGAGAAGCACAGACTATGATGGATATGTATGGAATAATGCCTGGAAGAAAAGTATTGATCATAGGATCAGGTGACGTAGGATTAATAATGGCTCGTAGATTTATACTCGAGGGCGCTGAAGTAGTAGCTGTAGTAGAAATTCTGAAGTACCCAAGTGGCTTGATTCGAAACATTGTACAGTGTCTGAGAGATTTTGATATACCATTACTACTACAGCACACTGTTACAGGTATAAAGGCAGAAAACGGGAGAGTAAAGGCAGCTATTATTTCAAAAGTAGATGAAAACCTTAAGCCAATACCTGGAACAGAACAGGAGGTAGAGTGTGATACTATAATAATTGCTGCAGGTCTTAGACCGGAAACAAAATTACTAAATGAAATTAGAGTAAGAATAGATCCACGAACACATGGACCAATAGTAAATGATTATCTAGAAACAATAGATACACCCGGTATATTCGTTGCTGGAAACGCATTATTGATTAACGACTATGTAGACTACGCTGTCGAACAAGGTGAATGGGCTGCTGAGAGCACGGTCTTACATATTGAGAATAAAGGTTTACCTACAAGTACATGGCGGAAAGTGGTTCCTAACAAGAATGTTAGGTTAGCCGTACCACAATATGTTAGTGGAGATAGAGATGTGCTACTATATTTGCGAGTTACAGAACCTCTCGAAAACGTACAGCTAGTAATTCCTGAAATAGGTAAGAATATCCCACAAATACGTGTTGCACCATCAATTATGCTTAAAATAAAGCTTAGAAAGGAAGATCTTTCGAAAACTTATGACACGCTCAGGATAGAGGTGTTACCTCGATGAATAATGAAGAAGTATATGAAATTATCTGTATAGTTTGTCCTAGAGGATGTAATATAATTGTACATAGTATAGATGGT
>JAGHDU010000173.1 GCA_021159785.1 Staphylothermus sp.
GTTATAGACTACTATATAAGAATACGATTATCGCGGGTCTCCACATATACCCTGGTTATAATGATATAACAATTAGGATTCTAGGCGTGAACAAGGAAATAGCTATGAATATATTGGATCTAATCCTTTCAAAGATAAAAGAAGTCCTTCCAGACTACAGAGTGCATATCAAAATAGTAGAACCAAAGATAAAGACAGACTAAGTAGTTTATTAATACTCTATATAATAAAATCATTAAATAACCCTTGATAAACCATGTTTAATATGTGGAGACCATTATGTCCGACATTGAAAGAATTCCCATTGGAATAGAAGAGTTTGACAATTTGATACAAGGGGGAATACCTAAAGGATTCACAGTAGCAGTTGTTGGAGAACCAGGTACTGGAAAAACAGTTTTCTGTATACACTTTATCGGGAATGGATTATTACTGGGTGATAAAGGTATCTACGTTACAACGGAGGAAAGCCGGTCAAGCATTATTAAACAAGCTTCCATGTTTGGATACGATTTCAGCTCAGCGATTAATAACGGTGATTTAATAATAATAGATGCACTTATGGAAGAAAGAGGGGATCCTTGGAGTCTGAGAGAATTAGAAGTAAATGAGTTAATAAATAAGATTATAGAAGCAAAGAAAATGCTCGGTTACGGGCACACAAGATTGGTCATAGATTCCATGAGTGCTTTCTGGCTAGATAAACCAGCTATGGCTAGGAAATATAGTTACATTATCAAAAGAAGACTAACAAAATGGGATTTAACCGTAGTGCTGACAAGTCAATACGCTGTAACTACTAGCCTAGGATTCGGTTTTGGCGTAGAACACGTAGCTGATGGAATAATTCGTTTCAAAAAATCAATAATTAATGGCAAATTAAGGAGATTCCTCCTTATTGAAAAAATGCGTCAAACAGATCATGATAAAAGAGTATACGAAATAGATATTGTTGATAAGAAAGGATTGGTAATTGTAGGTCCACATAATATTTCTCGAGGCGAATTTATACTGCCTGTATCAATTATAAGGAAAATAATAGAATCCGAAATTAAGAAAGAAACAGAATATTAGACTTGGTCTAAATTATGATTTTAATATCATAGTCTAGTTCCCGCACTCCAGGCTCATGGATCTCTGGATCTTTTCTGGTTAAGTGCCTAAAGAATTTACATGCGATTTCATGCGCGTATTTATGAAGCGCTTTTACCGGTATATTATATTCTTCTTTTATTGAGTCCCAGCTTCTACCTTGTAATGCTTTAGCAATCAGAATTATTTCCTCTGTTTTAGATAATTTCAGTCTCTTATCTTTGGGTAAGAGCCAATATAATTTCGCAAGTATATGCATTAAATCGGCTGCTGCTTCAAAAGTCATAGGCCCTACACAATATATCCATAAACGATCTAATTGTACTGGTGTAAATATTGATTTTTCTAACTCATTTATAAGTGGTTCACCATATGTTAGTAGAAGTGAAGCAACTTCTGTTTCCATGTCCTGGTAGTTTATGGGGAGCGATTCTACAAGTTTTAGTTTAAACTCTTTATTGGCATTTACAATGTATTTATAGGTGGATTGGCTAAGAGGCTTTATAACTAATAGAGTGTATTCTCCACTAACGGGATTCCTATCGGGGCTGATGTGCACGGGGAAGAATCCATTTTTCAACCAGAATTTTAATAGTTGTTCATTTACACCAAAACCTGCCGCTATCCAGTCTAGTTTTTTCGACACAGCTTCTTCGGCAACTTTTTCTAGTGCCCAGCTACCAATTCCTTTACCTTGTACATCAGGATGTGTAGCTATTCTTACAATACGCCACCCAAACGTTTTAGCAAAATCCTTGTATCTCAAGTGTTTGAGAAATCTATCAGGTATTATATTTCCAGGTATTCTACCACCTTTTAATAATTCTGTAGCTGTCTCGTCATCTATTTTACCTTCGTAAGCTATTTGTAGTGCACAAACAATTTTTCCGCTCTCAGTTTTTACAGCTCTTACAACATGGTGAGGCGCGTCGGCAATCATACCTAGATCATCTGGTTCGTTTCTATAATGAGCTAGTACGTATATGCCAAATAATTGTCTCAATTCATCTTCTCCTTCTTTACTAAACAAATAATCGAGATCGTATTTCACGTAGACAAGCCTCTTATTCTTTATATCATCTAGGTCTTTATCAGTAAGCTCTGCTGGTTCGGCGTCGAGAAGGAGTGTTTTAAACTGCCATTCCTCGATCGGATCATTAATAGAATATCGTATTGGCTCATTCATTTCATACTCTATGAGCATAGTATTTTTGTCTTTTTTGATCCTTTGCAGAAATCTCACAGAAAAACCTCTACCTGCACCTTCGTATCCATGTATTGTTGTTGAGAAGACTATTCTATTATGGCTCTGCCATATTTTATGAAGCATTGGAACATGAATACCAGCTGCTTCATCTACTACTACAATATCTCCCCTGAGTTTCGGTATGTTTATAGGTTCCCAGTATTCAATGCTGAACTTTTCGCTTCTTAACTCAATTACGTATCCTTCTTTCTTAATCACGTCATATTTATACCCAAGTGAATCAAGCACTTTTGCCGCAAGACTCATCAACGACTGAACGTTACTAGGACTGGGGGCGGTAACAAGTATTCTTGGGTGTGGTTTTACTTTCCTTAGTAGATGTATTAATCCAACAGAACCTATACCAACTGCACATGACTTACCTCTGCCGCGATCAGCTGTTATTACAATTACTTTTTTCTTTCCTTTCTTAGGTTTCTCATAGAGTTGTTCCATTAACTTAATTACTTCCATTTGGTCTTGAGTAAGAGCATGTTCATAGATTTTTCTTGGAAATAACGTTTTTTCAGGTATCTTTATTTTTCTCTCCACGGTCTTGATACTTCTTTTGAGCTCATATTTTTTAATAACACGTTTGTTTTGTGCATCATATATTCCGATACCTTCTAATTCTAAGAGCTTGTTCTTTATCCATGATATAAAGATATGTCGAGGTTCAGGAAATTGTGGTATTGTCAATGTCCTTTTGAAAATAGTCATAAAATTATCCCATTCATCCCATGGAGGTACTAGGAATATTATTAATCCCCCACCCTCAACGATTCCTATGAGTCTTCCTAAGTCGTTAGGTTTCAAATCCTTTGTTAGATCCATAACGAGAAAAGAAAAAGTTGATCCTAAGTATCGTTCACTTCTCTCATATACACTATATGTAAATGAAGTATA
>JAGHDU010000256.1 GCA_021159785.1 Staphylothermus sp.
GAATATGCACATAGACACCCTGCTACATTGTTTGGTGCTGTATCAATTGGTTGTTGGGCAAATAGACGTGGACGCATAGTAATACATCCTGATTTATCTTATGAGCTCCCGCTCCATAGGAGGTGACCTCGATGTCTCGAACATATTATTTAAGGACTCCTATCCGTGACGAGGACTTAGAGTCCATCAGAGTAGGTGATGTAGTCTACCTGACTGGTACTATAGTGACAGCTAGAGACTCTGTACATAAGAGAGTAGTCGTAGAGGGTCTGAGTCTTCCCATAGATTTGAGGGGACTTGCTATATTCCATGCCGGACCCGCCGTAAAGAAGATCAATGATGAATGGAAAATAGTATCTATAGGTCCAACAACAAGTACTAGAATGGAGCCCTATGAAGCAGATTTCATTGCCAAGACAGGTGTTAAGCTCATTGCAGGTAAAGGCTTTATGAAGGAACATACAGCAGAGGCTTGTACAAGACACAAATGTATAGTGACGATTTTCCCAGGAGGCTGTGGAGCTCTAGGAGCAAAATGTGTAAAGAGAGTTGTAGGAGTACATTGGTTAGAACTTGGTGTTCCAGAAGCTATGTGGGTTCTTGAAGTAGAGAACTTTGGACCATTAATAGTCACTATAGATGCTACAGGCGCTAACATGTATAGTGAGAGATCTAAGGATATACAGAAAAAGATTTCGGAATTAATGGAATCATAACCATATAATTTCTGGTAACAAAAACATTCATCAATATGGTTTACTGTAAACTTTTTTTATTTTGGATTCGTAATATTTTTACTAGTTACTTGATCCGTTGATTGTTCGAGTATGGTGCATATATATGGGTAGTTCTGACAAATCGAAGTCGAATAGACTTCTTAGAGCATTAATTCCTATAATAGTGGGTCTGATCATATTAATGATCCCAAGACCAGCTGATCTACCATTTAATGCATGGG
This sequence comes from Staphylothermus sp., assembly GCA_021159785.1. Taxonomy (GTDB): domain Archaea; phylum Thermoproteota; class Thermoprotei_A; order Sulfolobales; family Desulfurococcaceae; genus JAGHDU01. Next base: position 959 of record JAGHDU010000256.1, read on the forward strand.
CCTATCTTGCCTTATTCGTTGCCGTTATCGTTGGGTTAATAACTGAACCATTACCTTCTGCCGCTGTTGGCTTTATAGGCATAGTAGTTGCTGCAGTCTTTGGTCTAGTTGATCCTACACCTAAAGGATCTATAAAATGGGCATTATCCGGTTTCTCCAATTCAGTAATATGGCTCATATTCGCAGGCTACATGTTCGCAGCAGCATTTAGAAAAACAGGATTGGGTAAAAGAATCGCACTATACTTAATCCGTGCCGTAGGCAAGAAATCACTTGGATTAGGCTACGCAGGAGCATTGATCGATACCGTTCTGGGGCCATTTATACCCTCTAATACTGCTCGATGCGGTGGCGTTATATATCCCATTATCTCAAATATCCCACCACTCTACGGCTCTGAACCCAACTCGCCCACAGCCAAAAAGATAGGCTCATATCTTATGTGGACAACGTTTGCATCCGATAGTGCAGTGAGTAGTCTCTTCCTCACAGGCTTAGCACCGAACCTACTTGTTATTGCCTTAGCAGCCGAAGTAGCAAATATCAATATTACATGGACAGAATGGTTTATCTCTGGCATACCAGTATTATTAGCTCTAGTACTGATACCTCTTCTAGCATATAAGATCTATCCACCAGAGATCAAGGAATCACCAGAAGCAGTTGAATTCGCCAAGAACGAGCTTGTTAAAATGGGTAAACCATCAAATAAAGAGATAATCCTAGCAGCACTAATGGCGTTTGCTTTAGCAATGTGGGTCGCGGGAGGAGAGTATTTACATAGCGCCACAGTAGCTCTACTAGTATTAGCTTTAATGCTAATATTCAAGATACTCGATTGGAACGATGTTTTATCAAACAAGGGAGGATGGAACGTACTCATATGGTTTGGCACACTAGTAACCCTTGCAGGAGGACTAACCAAAGTAGGAATTATCGACTGGATGGTCAACAGTATAGGAGGCATCATCGGAGGATTACCAGCTATAACAGCTATGGTAATACTTGCTGCACTCTTCTACTGGCTACACTATGGATTCGCTAGCATGACAGCCCACGTAACAGCATTATATACAGCATTTCTCTCAATGGCATTAGCAGTCCCTGGACTACCAGCAAAAGCAGCAACACTGATACTCGGACATGCAGTAGGACTCTTTGGAGTAATAAGCCCATACGCAACAGGTCCAGCACCAATATTCTATGGTTCAGGATACATACCAAGTTCAGACTTCTGGAAACTCGGATTAATATTCGGAATCTTCAACTTCGTAATACTAACAGCATTAATCCTACCATGGAACCTAATGCTATTCGGCTAATTTCTCTAACCGTCCTTAATTAATTCATTTTTTACTCCTATCCCTCATCATACTCCAACTAATAACCACATAAGAAAACAAACAATTCCAAAGAACACTATCAAAATAAAATCAAGAACGTGTTTTGGTGACCCATCTTTACGTCCTCTAAGCATTTCCCGAAGAAAATACATATGGATAATAAAGCACGTCTTTCTATTTCTAGCTCTCTTCGTCTTCTATTTGTATACCAGAATTTGGCTAATGAAGAGACAGCGTCCTATTCAATGGAGGAACACTACCAGTTATTTTACATAGATTTTCTTAAATTAAAGCCAGAACACGTAAAAATAATAGAGATAACCAATAAAGAACTCATCACATTATCGCGGAACCCATGCTCAACACTCAATCTATCACAAACAATCAGAATGGATACAAGATACACCTGCAAACTAGTATCAAAGACGGTCTGTAAA
>JAGHDU010000053.1 GCA_021159785.1 Staphylothermus sp.
GATCTAGAGTATGCGTTCCAGGTATTATTTGAGCGTTATAATATTAAAAGAGTTCTAGTAGAAGGTGGAGGTTATTTAATAGGATCATTATTTAAACAAGGTTTAGTTGATAAACTAATAGTCACGGTATCTCCTGTACTCATAGGGTTGAATAAAACACCGCTAATCAATATATGGCTAGAAGATATCATCAAACTAGATCTCGAAGAAGCCTATATTGATCATATAACTGGGGAATTAACACTAGTGTATAAACCTAGGCAAAAATAAATTACTTCACAAATACCTGAAAGGAGTCTGCATATGATTAGTTGTTAGATTATTTCAAGGAATAGTATATTTATGGTGAAATAACAGTATAATATATCCCAGGAAATAATTTCTAGAGAGGTAGTTAGGCTTGAAGGTTTATACTCGTGAAATTGTTCTATCGACTTCGAAAAAGTTCCAACTGATCGATATTACTTATGAAGTTGAAAAAATAGTTGAGGAAAGTGGGGTCAGAAACGGTATTGTGCTTGTTTTTGCACCACACGCGACAGCAGCAATTATAGCTAATGAACATGAATCTGGATTAATAGAAGACATCATTACCAAGATCAAGGAGTTAACGGAGCCGGGAAGTTCTAAATGGAAACACAACATTATAGATGATAATGCGCATGCACACATAGGTTCAGCCATACTCGGTGCTGACAAAGTATTCCCAGTGATTAATGGAAGACTAGTAAGGGGTACTTGGCAGAACATATTTCTTGTTGAGATGGACGGTCCAAGAGCCCGTAGACATGTATTAGTAACTGTTCTTGGTGAGTAATTTAATGACCAAACTATATGTTGCCACAGAAGATGAGATAGTTAACGGACTAGTTACAGACATATATTTCATTAGAACAAAGAAAATACTTAAAGAGAAAAAGATCAAGAAAAAGGTACGTATGGAGTTCCATACAACGAGTCTTCCCAAAGGCTATGAATGGGCAGTATATGCTGGCCTCGAAGAAGTATTACATGTATTTAAAGGAAAACCAGTTACTGTTTATAGCTTACCCGAAGGAACTCTGTTTAAAGCAGGAGAGCCATTAATGATTATTGAAGGCTACTATGATGATATAGCAGTTTATGAGACACCAGTGCTCGGTATCCTACGTCATTATACAAGTATAGCTACTAAGGCGGCAAGGATCAAGAAACTAGCAAGAGACAAGAAAGTCCTCTTCTTCGGGCTTAGATCTCTTCACCCAGCAATTGCACCTATGGCGGATCGAGCAGCGTATATTGGCGGCATAGATGGTGTTTCTGGCTATATAAGTGAGAAGTATTTAGGAGTAAAACCATCTGGAACAATGCCTCATGCATTAATAATAGTGTTTGGAGACCAAGTTGCTGCATGGAAAGCATTTGATGAAGTAATAGAGGAAGATGTACCAAGGATAATGCTTGTAGATACATTCTATGATGAGAGAATAGAAGCTCTCATGGCAGCAAAAGCACTAGGTAAGAAACTCTATGGTGTAAGATTAGATACACCTAGTAGTAGGAGGGGTAATATGTGTAAGATTGTTGAAGAAGTTAGATGGACACTTGACATACATGGATATGACTATGTAAAAATAATTGTTAGTGGTGGAATAGGGGAAAAAGAGATTGTAGAACTCAGAGATATTGTCGATGCATTTGGCGTTGGCACTACAATTGCGATGCCTAAGAGTATCGATATTAGTGCAGACATTGTTGAAGTATACGAAGACAATGAATGGAAACCCATAAGCAAAAGAGGGAAACTTCCCGGAGCAAAACAACTATATAGGAAAAGACCAGGACTTAACGACTTCGTAGGGCTTATGAATAAATCTAAACCTCCTTCAGAAGAATATATTCCAATGCTGAAGAAATACATTGATAACGGTGTACTTGTTGAGAAATTACCAAGTCTAGAAGAAATTAGGAAATATGTATTGGAACAATTAAGTGAAATAGAAGAACCAGAACCTTTATGAAAATATATACGTTAATTCAAACAAACTGTTTATTCCAATGACCTCCTCAAAGACATTCTCTTCTCCACCTTGAGATAAATGTACAAGTTTAACCCATGGACATTGCTTACTTAACTTCCATAAATTAATTATTTTATCATCAATATACACATATTGCTTATCTCCATATTTATTTCTAATATAATTAAATGCATCAGCACGGGACCCAAAATCCTCGCCTATAACGATTATGTCTTGAAAATACTTAGTAAAACCATGATATTCTATCCTAAATTTCTTCAAACCATAAATGTCATCCCTAAAACTAATGCTAGCCAATATACATTTATCGCTAAGTTCTTCGAGAACCTGATTAGCACCAGGTATGTTTATGGTGGTAGATATTCGATGTTCCCAATACCTTGTAATAAGTTCATCATATAACTCATTCGTCATTCCAGGAATTAATTCAAACCACCAATTTTCTCTTAATAACCCTAATTTATCAGCCAAGTGCTCATATTGATACAATAATTCTCCTTCCCATGAAGATATGTTTACGTATCTTGGCAGTATTTGTGTGTAAAAGTCTTTGATTGATCTGTAGCTGTCTACCAAGACACCGTCAAAATCAAATGCTAATACTATATCTCTCTTCACTGCCCCCACCGCATATAGAATATACTCTTGATTACCATAAGTTATAATCGGATAATAATATATCTCTAATAGTGGTGGTGTACATGATCATTAAAGTAAAAGCATTCTCAGTATTTACAGATATCCTTGGCAAGGAACTAGTATTGGAGATATCCGATCGAGAGAATATTTCTTTGAGCGAATTCATTGACTTACTTGCAAAGAAATATAGTGGATTATCTAAGTTGTTGGAAACCATAGAATATGTCATACTAGTAAATGGAGAAAGAGTTGAAGAGGAACATTTATTGCGAGATGGCGATGAAGTAGCCATACTTCCACCTGCATCTGGTGGGTTATGATGTATGTATGTGTGAATATTACTAGTGAAAAACCTAGTATAGATAAATTAACGGAGGAGCTTCTAAAGAATACTGATCGAACCACTGGTGCAGTAGCGACTTTCATAGGGTTTGTTAAGGGAGTTGTTGATGGTAAAAAAGTCTACAAATTAATATACAGTGCTTACGAACCATATGCTAGTAAAAGCTTGGAAAAGATTGCATATGAAGAAGCTGAGAAGCATGGATTGAAGGGGGTAATAATCATACATAGAATTGGTGAATTATTCCCCGGTGATCCAACGATATATATTCTTGTTGCAGCTAAATCTAGGCATGAAGCTTTCACTGGCGTAAGAAATATTCTCGAAAGAGTGAAGCACGAATCATACATATATAAGTTAGAAATTAGAGAAGATGGTGAATATTGGGTACTCGGTGATGGTAAGAGAATACAAAGATTTAAAGAACAAAGTCCTTGACCACTACGTGTTTATAACAAAAGATAATGATATAGGAGTTATAGTCGGTAATGCACATACAGAGTTTTTCTATATAGGATACATTAAATATGTAATGACAGATAGAAAAACCATATGGTGTAATAACTTCTTCTGTTATGAAAGAGTTATCAGAGTATATGAACCCAATATAGTACATAAGTATACGTATTGGAGAATATATATTCCATACTATGGTTCAGAAGTGCCAATAATTCCTTTAAACATCATCAAACACATATATGAACCCCAGAAAAGAGCGTTGGAAATACTTTCAAGGTGTGAAGATAACTTAGAACGCATAGCTGCCTCATTTATAGAAAAACTGTACGAAACGGGAGTTACCCAAGGCATAGGGATAACGGGTTCTTTGCTACCAGGGATACATAACCCCAGGCACAGCGATCTAGATTTTGTAATATACGGGACTCGAGAGTCCATTAAAATAATTGAATTCATCGAAGAAAATCCGTCAACATTTCGTTCGTTTTCTGAAAACAGACTTAAGGAATGGGTCAAAGTAAATGCTAAGATGAATAAAATACCCTTAGAGGCAGTGGGAAGACTCTATCGAAGATGGCGTAGAGGAGTCTATAGCGGGAAAGAATACTCGATAATATACAATAACGCTATTTTTTCAAACATTCTAAATAAACCATCATGGGTTACACTTGGAAAAATAAAAATTAAGGCAGAAATAGAACCCAGCATCAGCGGCTTGAATTATCCATCAATAGCAAAGATATATAAATGGCACCACATAAACGGAATAATTCCGAAAGGCGATATTTCTAACATAATATCATTTGAAGCACTCTATATTCCTCTATTTTTTGAAGGAGGAAAAGCCCGAGTTGAAGGACTTCTACAATACTCTAAAGTATTAGATGAATATAGAATATTGATTGGAGTAAAGGAGTACTTAGGAAAAGTTATACCTCTTTAAAGA
>JAGHDU010000245.1 GCA_021159785.1 Staphylothermus sp.
AGCCCGTGTCCACGGGCCCTCAATGGCCGTGCGCGGGAAACCCGGGTTCAAATCCCGGCGGCGGCACCATCTTCTATTAGGGATTTCTATGGTTTCACTTTCTATTGGGGTGTCTGGAACTCATGAGTGAAGCTGGTAAGGAATTTCCTAGTGAATTAAGCGGGTCTGATTGGCGTAGTATGGTTAATGTTAGAGGGTTGTCACATAAAACTAGGATTTTGATCCTTGATGCAGTTAGAGGGAAGTTGGGATACAATGAAGCGTGTAAAGCGCTTGGTGTATCTAAGTCTACTCTGCATAGATACCTAACTGGTGTAACAAAAAGGATACCCGATGATGTTGTTAGAAAAGCATTGCGGTATCTGGAAGAGGATGAGTTCTATAGGATAGTGTCGGAGCTTGATAGGCTCAAAGCATGTGGGATTATTAGTGATGATGAAGAAGTTGTGGATATATCTGCTGTCGCTCAGTTATTAGCATTAGCTAGTAGAGATAAGCTTCTTAGGAATATGTTACTTCGATTTGTAATGGAGAATTTTAGCGAAGAATTGAATAAAATGAGAGACTTACATCTTGCTGGCATCAAGTTGGTATGGAGTGATGACTTTGAGACTTTTCTGCGGAAGCATAAAAGAGGTAGAAAGGTTACGACGGATGAAATGATTAGAAAATACAAGTCGTATTTCAAGAAGTATCTTGAGGGTAAGACACTGAGTCGTGAACTAGTAGAAGAGATCGCACGACACAAGGAGGGTTGGGTAAGGAACGTATTCAGACATTATGTCAGGTATTTGAGGTATAAGGGAGAAATAAGTGGTGATACACGTGATTGGATCTTGGAGCGCGTTCCTGGCAGATCTTTTAAAAAGGATGTCAGGTCATATCAGATAATGTTAGAAGATGTTAGACGAACTATGGAGTTTCTAAGGGAGAATCATACAACCTACTATATACTGTATCGATTAATGCTTGAGTCCGGCATAAGGTTTTTTCATGCATTAGAGTTGCTGGCGAGCTGGAACCCCGAGGAGTTAGTTAAGATAAAGGGTATAAATGTTGAGACGAAGAGACTGGTGTGTTTTGAGGATAAAGGATTCTGCCGATACTACATGGGTATTTACAGAGGACAGAAGTCGTGTGTTTGGGTGTATTTTTCAACTGAACTACTTGAATTAATAGAGAGTATCGCGCCAATGAAAATAAATAGAACTCCCGTGACTAAGTATGCGAAGAGACATAAGCTTGTGAGACCTAGAATGTTCAGAAAGGTTGCGTGGAACCTTATGACTGAATCAATGGATGTGATCGCGGCACTTTTCATTCAGTCACGGCTCGGAGAGTTAAAGATATCACCAGCTATGTCTGCATATGCCGACTTACTGGGCATGGCGAACAAGCAGTATCCTAAGTATCTAGCGTATCTAAAGGAGAAACACTTACTGGGTATGTGAGGATTTGTAGAAGCGAATATGATATATGTATAGTGTCTCACGTAGTTAAGGAATACTATGTAGTGATTGAAAAAGAGAGGTAGGAAAGATTATTGTTTGCAGGAACGAAGATGTAGAAATAATGGATACTCTGGTAAGCGCTTAGCGTGTTTCAATGAAATTCACTTTTATTCTTAATAATATCATAAGTGTTCTGAATTATTATTATCGTGTATTATCTCCTAGTGGGTCCTATGGGTTCTATACTGGTATGTAGCTAATAGAGTCTGGATTATCGGGTTGATGACGGGGACGTATGAAGCAGTTGTGAGAGGGGTGTGCTATAAAAAATAATTGTGAGCATCAATTGCTGGACTTGGTGGTTAGCACGGTTTGCTTGGGGTGTGTTGTATGGGTGGGGAGGAGATATATGAGCATGAAGCAGTGTATAGTGGGGGTTCAGTAAGCGGTCTTGAGAAGAAGGGTTGGGCAAAGAAGTGTGAGAACAAGCTCTATGAAGGACTATTCGGCAGTCGTGGGGATAAGTATATTGGGTTCAGAGTATCTCAGGAACTATACGAAGTACTAACTAGTTATGCCAGATGGAAAGGTGTATCTCTCAGTAATTTAGTTAGAACAATTATTCTCAATAGCCCGTTGTTCAAGAAGATTGTTGATGAATATTGTAACTACTATACGAGAAGGATCATAATGGATCAGAAGCTCGTGGAGGCTATTAAGAACGCTCCTGTAGTAGTTTATGGTGAGCGTGAGATATATTTAGATAATATTATCAAGGCTATGACTAAACACGATGTAGAAAAAACAATTACTGCATTAAAACAAGCAATGGAAAAACAAAAAGAGCCCCCAGCTAGGATAACAAGTAAGAAAGAAACGAAGGGATTGATAAAGGTTAGGACTAGAATGGTTCGCCTTAAGAGTAGAAACGGTAAAGTCAAGGTTGTATTCATTAATCCGAGAGACGAAGAAAACAGAGAAGAATAAATGATTGGAATTGACGGAGTTTATGTTGTGAAGAATACAAAGAAGAAATAGAGCAATTAATTAAAAGCAACCGATGGGATTTGAACCCTGTACAAACTGAATGAACAAAACTAACATGTTCTTATCGTTTTGACTAAATTGTAGCAAAATGTACAAATATGGTCATTTTGAGTAGTTTCTAAAATAGCGTAAATATTATAT
>JAGHDU010000194.1 GCA_021159785.1 Staphylothermus sp.
AGCTACACAAGTTCTCTTAATAATAGATTTTCTTGACAAGGCTCGGAAAATTCTATATCTTACCCCAAAACTATAAAAACACACGTGTGTTATACTCTAACCATTGAGGTGTTGATGATGCCCAAACTAAAAAAGATAATATTAGTAACAGCAACTCATCACCCATATCATAATATGTGGAAGAAACTAGCCGAAGAAATAGCTAATAGGCATGGTGCCGAACTAGAAATACGTTACGAAGACTATGTATTCCTCATCGAACATGGAGATACCGACGAATATGGTATGGCTTGGGTACCACAAATACTGGCTGAATTTGACGATGGTTCAATAAAGGTATTATTATCACAGCTTCCATTGAATGAAGCGTTACAACCAGATCCAGAAAAAGCTCTCAGCATTATGGAAGAGAAAATAAAGAAGTATGAAGAACAATGATATGAATACTTAGACATGTAATAGCTAGCAAGATATTAAGCATAAACATGTTTTTATTAATTATGAAGAAATTTTTTGCTAAACAAGGTGAAGGTTGTAATATGCCTTATCATGTTCCATACGTACCAACACCCTTACCTGTTGTTCGTGCAATGTTGAAGCTTGCTGAGGCAGGACCAGACGATATTGTATATGACTTAGGCTGTGGAGATGGTAGAATATTAATAATTGCTGTGAAGGAATTTGGTGTTAAGAAAGCCGTTGGGATCGATAAAGATCCTAGTAGAGTTAAAGAAGCTCATAAAAGTGCTGAAGAACATGGTGTATTGGACAGGATAGTGTTAATTAATGATGATTTCTTTAACGTTAATATAAGTGAGGCAACAATTGTAACGTTATTTTTACTCACAATTGTCAATGAAGCTCTAAGACCAAAATTTGAAAAAGAACTACGTGATAGTGCTCGAATAGTTAGTCATGAATTCAGGATACCGGGTTGGAAACCACGAAAAGTTGTAGAAGTTAGAGATCATAATGGTTTATCTCATACTATTTACTTGTATGTTAAAGGTAAACATAAGTGATTTATCATCAATGACTATTTTCACCGTAAATTAAACAATTTTTCTTGCGAATATTATGTACCCAGTATGACCTATCATAAATGATTTTGGTCTGGTAGCTCCCTCTTCAACAAGATATTCTCTCAATAACACTTCATATACACGTATGTCTATGAATTTACTGGATTTTCTCATTGATACAACTGTTTTCTCAACCTGATTAACGGTAGGTACGTATACTACTATAGGCATTGATGGTTTTAATGCATGATATGCGGTTTCAAGCGCATTCCATGGATCTGGTAAATCATAAAAAACGGCATCAAACGCTTGTTCTTGAACAATAGATGAATCCCTAATATCACCGAGTATTAGCTGGACCCTATCTATTAATCCAGCTTTCTCTAGGTTATATCTAGCTGTTTCGAGGTGTTCTTCTCTAATATCAAATCCTATAATTTTCCCTCGTTTACTCATAAAATTTGCAATTGAAATTGTTAAAAATCCCGAACCGACACCAGCTTCGAGTACTTTTGAACTCGGATTTATACTTGATAAGTATATTATTAACGAAGAGTCTTTCGGATAAATTATTTGTGTTGCTCTCTTTATTGTTTGAAGATAATCAATAAGTAATGGTTTTAACAAGTATGCCCTAACATTTTGACTCGTATATATATACTCACCATACTTCTTACCGGCGAGATCATCGTGTTTTATGTACCCTTTATCTGTTCCTAATATTTTATTTTCAGTTATTCTAATAGTATATATTCTCTTTGGATCGATGTATATAGTTACAACATCTCCATACTCAAGTATTTTCATAATAGATCATCTTCGGACCTGGTGTCAGTCATCATCTCATATCAGTAATACCAACCTTCCACATCCACGTATGGGTATATTATATAAAGCTTTATTTTATCTTTCTTTAAGGGTGGAGTATTTAATGAATAAGGAAAGACCAATGTACTTAATGAGTATACGTCCAAAATATGCTTATAGGATATTTACTGGAATCAAGAAGTTTGAGTTAAGGAAGTGGTTTGGAATTATACCCGAAAAAAGATCTGTAATTATAGTTTATGCTAGTGGGTCAGTTAGAGCAATTATTGGGGAATTCACTGTTGGTAATATAATAATTGGAAAGCCTAGTGAGGTTTGGGATAAGCTATCTAAATTTGAAAGCATAGGAGTCGGGAACGAGGACTATCAGTATATTAGGGGCTCTAAAACGGCTATGGCTTTAGAAGTAGTCGATCCCGTATTATATGTTAAACCGATCACTCTCGAGGAACTGAGGTCTATAATACCGGGTTTTATGCCTCCGTTTAGTTTTAGGAGGTTATCGCCAGATGAGCCACTATATGAATTAGTAATTAAGAAGGCACGAAAACTAGTGAAACAAGCTTCTTAAAAACACACTTAATTCTAGTTATTGGTGATCTAAAGCTCGGATTCTTTTACCCAAAGTTCCTTCTTTAATAAATCCCTAATAGCTACACGTATTACTTCGCTTCTGCTACTGTATCTTCCTATTTTTACTAACTCATCTAAACCTTCAACATATATTTCAGGCATTTTTACTGTTATTAATCTCATTTTAGCAATTGCTCCCGCCATCTAAATCACCGATTTATTTATAATAAAGCAAAAATTTAAAAAGGAGAAGGCGTTTAAATCATGGTTTATCATATATAAGTTTTTCTATTTTCTTCTCTATGCTAACAATAGTTCTAGAAATGTGTTCCAAATAAAGGTGTATAATGTGTACCACTGTTGCATTACTTTTGTTATTTTTGCTTTATCCGCTACTATATTTGTTGTAGTTAGTATTAAAAACACATAGACTAGTGGAGCGAATTGTACACTATAGAAACTGTATTGAGTCCTGCCACCGATAATCCACAGTAATAAATAGCCTGTAAATACACCTATTAGAAACAACCAAGAATAGGCATACTTTTTATTAAATCTATAGGCAGGACTTAATATTATTGAATATGATAAGGCAATTGACCAAAGAGGCCAGAAACCCAAGGCGACTAATTTTTTATTGTTTTTCAAATAATATAGAACGAACCCATTACTTCCCATGAACCAGTCCCACGGTGCAGAACTTATAGGACATCCTGTACCTGTGCATTTAACAGATATATGCCACTTAATGGAGCCTATAAGGGCTTGGTCAAACCACGTGTTTAATCCTAAGTGAACAATTAAGGGAATCGATATAATGAATTGTATGGCAATAAATGAGATCGATGCTAGTAGGATATATCTTGTTGTGTAATATATGAAGTTTAGAATGGTTTTGTCTTCTTTAAGTTTATCCCTGATATATAGCAGAAATAATGGTATAAGTACGAAGAGGGTATTGAACTTGAATCCTGAACCAATTAATACTGATAAAAGTGCCTCCTTATGCTTCTTTGATATAGCGAAGTATAGGGAGAGAACTGTGAAAAGAGCCACATAAATATCTAATAAAGCTATACTAGATAACGCTCTCATGATCGGATCTATTGCGGCGAATAGACAACCTATAATAGCTAATAGATAATTCTTACTTAATTTTAGTATCACAGCAAAAGTAAACAATACTATCAACATACCAGTGATTATCGAGGGTATTCTCCAATAAAGAGGATAATCGCCAAAAATCGAGATTGATATAGCGATCAAATATTTTCCGAGAGGCGGGTGTTCTAGATTAAGATATTTATTTATATTGCTGGCATCAGGTATTCTCCAACCATAAATAACATCTTCAACATTTACTTGGTTCTTCAGTTCTTCGACAAAACCCTTGAGATTTTTTTGGTCACTAGATTCTACGTAGAAAGCTTTTATTTCAGTATAGGATTTATCCACGATTGTTACATTATATTTTAAAGCAAGGTTTTCCAAAGCTTTCCAGTCTATTATTTCATCATATATTATACTTGCACCATACCGATTATTAGGAAGTACTGGTTTTATGTGAAGTATTTTCTCGAGAATATTCCTAGCTGAGGAAACATACCAAACCTCATCAGATACGTAACCCTTACCATTTCTTTCTATTTCAAGCTTTGTGAGTAATGAGGCATTGGTATAATACTGGAACCCCGAAAATACAATGACAATGGTAATAATGGTAATCACTATTATTCTGTTGGGTTTTTCGTTATTCATTCTTGATCATCGTTGAAGCTATATTTTGTTCATTAATAAATATATAG